>CAZJZF010000068.1:0-8903 GCA_964550385.1 uncultured Lentimicrobiaceae bacterium
AAAACAGTAGGAGGAGATATCGGATGAACCCGGATGCAGCATACTGGATTGCTCTTGCCCATTTGCCAAGATGGGGTTATGCAAGGATCAATGCCTTGATTGTGAGGTTTTATCACGAGCAGGAGATCACTCCGGAGGAGTTATTTCAACGCTCTGCAGCTGAATGGATCCGGGATTACGGATTAAATCCGAAGGAGGTGGCAGATATGAAAGCGGCAAAGGAGGAGTTGCCCAACAACGCATTTCTGGCAGAACAGATGGAGAACGAGGGGTATCACCTCATTCCGATCGTTTCAGTTGAATACTCCAAAACCCTGAAGATAAATCTAAAATCCTCACTGTCACCTCCGTTATTGTATGTAAAAGGGAATCACCAGTTGTTGCAACAACGGGCTTTGGCCGTGGTGGGTTCCCGCAATGCCCCGGCTCATGCCCTTGCGTTTACCGACCGCGTGGTGAAACAGGCGGTATCAGACGAGAAGGTGGTGGTGAGTGGTTTTGCCAAAGGGGTTGATCAACAGGCACTTGATTCGGCCATTGCACACAACGGCAGAAGCATCATCGTGTTGCCTCAGGGGATCATGACCTTTGGCACCGGCTTCAGGAAGTATTACACGCAGGTTGTAAACGGTGAGGTGTTGGTGCTGAGTGTTTTCCCGGCCAAAATTCCCTGGAATACCGGGCTGGCGATGGCCAGAAATCCCATCATTTATGGCCTTGCCGACGAGATCGTGGTTGCAGAATCGGGCGATTCCGGCGGAACATGGATGGGTGTGATGGATGGGCTGAAACGCGGCAGGACGATCCTGGTGCGCAACCCCGGTCCCGGAGAACCCAATGCCAACGCAACCCTGATTCAGAAAGGGGGAATTCCTGTGGATGAAAACGGCGTGCGTCTTTCCAACAGTCCAGCAGCGGAACAGTTGACATTGTTTCCACCGGAAGACATATCAGCGCAATTCAGAGCCAAGGATACGCAGTAATGGAGTTGTTCAGTGCTAATGGAGGCCAAACGCCAAAAGCTAACCGCCAACAGCCGTCATCCCTCTCAGCACTCCCAAACACTCCTCCCGCGCTTCCAGGTACCCCATATGGCCGCAGTGGCGCAGAAACAGCACGTGCGACTGCTGGGGCAGCAGAATCTGCTCCTGGATTCTGGCCATATCAACCCGTGTATCTTTCTGACCCACAATAAAATGCACCGGAACTTTCAGGTCCCGCAGGGTATCGTAATGGTTTCTTCGGATTTTCATCCCCTCCATGGCAGCGATCACCGCTTCTGCCGTAATACCGGAAGCCCTTTTCTGCAGGGTTTTGATCTCGCCGGCCAAGCGGCTGCGGTGGGTAATGGCAAACAGGTCGGGGATGAAGGAGGTGATGAACCTGAGGCGATCCTGTTTCACCAGCTCGATGGCGCGGTTGCGGTTGAGGCGGGCTTCGGCGCTGTCTTCGTTGGCGTTGGAGTGGAAGAGGCAGAGCGCACCGAGGGCTTCGGGGTGCAGGGAGGCCAGCTCCAGCGCCACATAGCCTCCCATACTGTGCCCCACCAGGGTGCAGGGCAGTGCCTTAAGCTGATGCAAAAGCCTGTATATCAGCATGGCCATCTCATCCATTCGGTGCACCGGTCCTGCCATGCCCGATTGGCCATGCCCCGGAAGATCGGGGGTAATTACCCTTGATGTCTTTGAAAGCACTGTAGCGTAATCGTCCCAGATCTCCGACGATTCCATAAAACCGTGCAGCAGCACCAGCGGTTTGCCGGTACCACGATCGCTGTAAGCCAATGGAATGCCTTCCACCATGGCCATCGTTTTTTCCATTTCCCCTCTTTTTTTGAGGTAAAAATAGCTACTTTGGCTGAATAATCACTGAACCACTATGGAAACACCAGGGGAGAAACTGGAATTGTACCGCAGGGAGCTGCAGGAGCTTGATTTACAGATATTGTTGCTGGTGGCAGAGCGCTTCAGACTGGTTTCGGAGATGGGGGCCATCAAGCGGCAACTGAAAATGGAGGTGCTGCAGGAGGCTGAGTGGCAGAAAAAAATCGAATTTCTGTCAGCACACCTCAATGAACACCCTTTCGGCACCGAAGTGATGAAGGTCTTTCACGAGATGCATGAAGTGTCGGTGGCTATTCAAAAAGCAAATTAAAACAGCCTACATCCACTTCTTCCGCTTGAAAAACAGCATCATACCCCCCATAATCAGCACCATCCCCGAGAGGATGACATAAAATGCAATGGGGTTTTTGCCCATGGGCAAGGCCACGTTCATACCATACATGCCGGTGATTACACTTAACGGAAGCATGATGGTGGAGATGAACGTGAGGATCTTCATGATCTGGTTGGTGCGGTTGGCCTGCAGCGAGTCGAAGGTTTTGGAGAAACCCTCAATCAGCTCTTCGTAGTCCTCGATCATATCCCACATCTTCTGGTAATAGTCGAGGATGTTGCCCCAGTACTCTTCCATGTCTTCGGCAAACCCCTCAATGGCACCCGACTCAAATTTCTGGAACACCCTCAACTGGGGCCTGAAAATGGTGTTGATGAGGATGAGGTTTTTGCGGGTAACCGAGATCCTCTCAATAGTCTTTTCAGCTTTGATATTGAAAATTTCGCGGTTGATCAGATCCAACTGATCATCAATCCTGGTGAGCAGCGACATGGTCTCCTTCATCAAAGCCTCCAGAATGGCATACAAAAGGAGGTCGCTCGAGTCGGGTAAATGGTTGAAAACCGCCTCCGGATTATCCTTCACCTCGTTAAAGAGGTTTTTCACCACCCAGTGCGATTTGCCAATGGTAATTACATAATCCTTCCCCCAAAAAATCTTTACCTCCTTGGTTTTCACGAACTTGTTGGCCTTATCGGCATACGGGAAATGGAGGATCATGAAATAGTAATCCTCGTATACGTCGATTTTGGGTCGCTGTACACGGCTGCGGCAGTCTTCGATATCAAGGGGGTGAAAATGGAAATTCTCGCTCAGGAAGTTGAGATTCTCTTCAGAAGGATACAAGATATGATGCCACTTAATGGATCCTATTTGAATGGTTTCAATCATAGGCGTTCCTCCTGAATATTTTAAGATTTTACATTCCTGTAGCAGTTTTGGGTGCGCTAAAGTAAACTTTTTTTAGATGGTTGCCCTTTGGGTTGAAACCTTGATATCCTCTGGTTGTTATCCCAACTGTTGCTTTTTTGTGATGGAAGTGTTAATTTCACTCTCTGAAAAACCGGAAATCTATGATGTCAGCTGTGGGAAGTTTGAATGATCAGGCCCTGGAGGAGATGTACCAACAATACCTGAAGGATCCGGAGGGTGTGGATGAGAGCCTGCGGGTTTTTTTTCGGGGGTTTGAGTTGGGATACAGCCGCTATGTGAAGCGGGGAGCCGGTTCCAGTGCCCCCGACGAGTTTAAGGTGATCAATCTGATTGGAGAATACCGGAAAAGAGGACATCTTTTCACCCGCACCAACCCGGTGCGCACCCGCCGCAAATATGCCCCTACACTCGAAATAGCCAATTTTGGACTTGAAGAGCGACATCTCGATCAGCAGTTCGATGCCGGACACGAAATTGGCATCGGAAGGGCAACTTTACGGGACATCATAGCACACCTCGAAGAAACCTATTGCCAGAGTATCGGTGCCGAATATCAGTTTATCCGGAATCTGGAAATCGAAGGGTGGCTCAGGCTGCGTATGGAGGGATCGCGCAATCGTCCCGATTATCCGTTGGCCATCAAAAAGATCATCCTCGACAAGCTGCGCGAGGCGGTGTCGCTGGAAAAATTCATCCACAAAAAATTTCCCGGACAAAAGCGGTTCTCCCTCGAAGGAGCCGAATCGCTGATCCCTGCCCTGGATGCTGCCATTGAGCTGGGAGCCGGCATGGGCACCGAAGAATTCATCATCGGCATGGCCCACCGCGGCAGATTGAATGTGCTTGCCAACGTGCTGCATAAGCCGCTGCACATGATGCTCAGCGAGTTCGACGGACTTGAATACGACGACCGCGATCTGCTGGGGGATGTGAAATATCACCTGGGCTATACCACCTACCGCAAAACCAGAACGGGCAAGGAGGTGCGAATTACCATTGCACCCAACCCTTCGCATCTCGAAGCGGTGAACCCTGTGGTAACCGGAATTGCCCGTGCACGCACCGACCGCAAATACCGTGGCGACCACCATAAAATCACCCCCATCCTGATCCACGGCGATGCCTCTGTCGCAGGACAGGGAATCATCTACGAGGTGCTCCAGATGTCTGGGCTGCCTGCCTACCATACAGGAGGAACCATCCACCTGGTCATCAACAACCAGATCGGTTTTACCACCAACTACCTCGATGCCCGCACCAGCGTCTACTGCACCGACGTGGCAAAGGTGATCCAGTCGCCCATATTTCACGTAAATGGCGATGATGTGGAGGCTGTGGCTTTTACCATGCGCATGGCCATGGAATTCCGCGAAAGGTTTCAGAAGGATGTGTTTGTAGATATTCTGTGCTACCGCAAATACGGTCACAACGAAAGCGACGAGCCCAGGTATACCCAGCCCATTCTGTATAAAATCATCGAAAAACACCCCGACCCTTATTCCATCTACAAAAACCATCTGATAGCGTCCGGCAGATCGAAAAAGCCCACATCAACTCTTTCCTCGAATCCACCTGGCAGGGAATCCGAAGGGCACTTCCGGAAGATTTCTGTCAATCGCCTTCTACTGCAGTCGCTATTAAGCAGTTACAGCAAGTGGCAAAAGGGATTTGCTCATTGCCTCCCGACAAGAAATTCTTCCGGAAAGTTGCAAAACTACAGGATGAGCGACTTGCCATGGTGATGGAAACCGATCGCATCGACTGGGGCATGGCTGAGCTGCTGGCTTACGGCACCCTGGTGGACGAGAAGCATCATGTGCGAATTTCGGGACAGGATGTGGAACGGGGCACCTTCTCGCACCGGCATGCTGTGCTGCGCGTGGAGGATTCGGAGGAGCAATATACACCCCTTAAGCATATTGCTGAGGATCAGGGGCGGTTCGAGATCTACAATTCGCTACTTTCAGAATACGGAGTGCTGGGTTTTGAATACGGATATGCCCTTGCAGCTCCCAACACCCTCACGGTTTGGGAGGCCCAGTTCGGCGATTTTGGCAACGGCGCCCAGATCATTTTCGACCAGTTCCTGAGCAGTGCCGAGGAGAAATGGAACGTGATGAACGGACTGGTTGTGCTGCTTCCGCATGGTTATGAGGGGCAGGGTCCCGAGCACTCCAGCGCCCGCGTGGAAAGGTTTCTGACCCTCTGCGCCGACCTCAACTTCCAGGTGGCCAACTGCAGCACCCCGGCCAACTTCTTCCACCTGTTGCGCAGGCAACAGCACCGCGAATTCCGGAAACCTCTGGTGGTATTTACCCCCAAAAGCCTCCTCAGGCACCCGGCATGCGTATCGGGGGTAGAGGAGTTCACCTCCGGAGGGTTCAGAGAGGTGATAGACGATACGACTGTGGATCCGATGAAGGTGCACAAAGTGGTATTCTGCACCGGGAAAATCTGGTACGAACTGGATGAAGCCCGGAAGAAGCTGGATCGATCCGATGTAGCTCTGGTACGCATAGAACAACTCTATCCCCTGCCTTTGAAACAGCTGAAAGCCGTTGTGGCGCGCTATCCGAAAGCCTTGGCATGGCTGTGGACACAGGAGGAACCGGGCAACATGGGCCCCTGGACCTACATCTCCCGAAACTTCAAAGAGGTACCCTTGCGCATGGTGGCACGCCCCGACAGCGGAAGCCCCGCCACTGGATCCTCCAGGTTCCATAAAATCAGGCAGGCAAAAGTGATCGAAAAAACCTTCGGCGACTGCCACTGCGACCGGGTGAAGGAGGAGTGCCGGATGATTTGCTCCCAACGAGAAGGATAAGTGGGTTTATATGTTTATTCGTTTAGTTGTTGAGTAGAATATCCCATCATATCATCAAATAAACCATGAACAATACAGCGACTAAACGACTAAACAAATCAACGAATAAACAAGAAAATGATTGAAATAAAGGTTCCAAGTCCCGGAGAGTCGGTGCTCACCGTTACCCTGGCATCGTGGCTGGTGGCCGATGGCGACACGGTTGAAAAAGATCAGGAGGTGGCAGAGGTGGATTCCGATAAGGCGACCCTCAGCATCAGTGCTCCGGAGAGTGGTGTGCTCAAGATTTTGCATCCGGCCGGGGAGCAGGTGAAGGTAGGGGAGGTGATAGCAACGATTGTCACGGGTATTGCAGGTAACAAAAAGGCTCCTGTTGTAGCAGAAAGTAAACCAGCACCATCACAAGAACCACAAAAAGAGGTTGTTATGTCTGATTCCGGAGAAGAAAAAGCTGGTTCTTTGATTTTCACCCCTTTGGCTAAAGCCTGGATGACTTCAGAAAACTTAACGGAGGAAGATATTGCCCGGATGCTGTCTGGTGGGAAGATTAAACGCTCAGATCTGCAACAGCTCAAGAACCGATATGCCGGTATGGGCACTGAAGCAGCAGAGGTTCCGGCTTCCGGAAACGCCGAACGGCGTGAAAAGATGTCGCCCCTGCGGTTGAAGCTCTCCGAAAGGCTGGTAGGGGTGAAAAACCAGACGGCCATGCTCACCACCTTCAACGAGGTGGATATGTCGGAGGTGATGCGGCTGCGATCGGAATTTGGAAAAGCTTTCGAAGCAAAACACGGCGCAAAGCTGGGGCTGATGGCCTTCTTTGCCAGGGCAGCATCTGTTGCATTGCAGTCATTTCCCGCCATCAATGCCTTTATCGATAGCGACGAGGTGGTGTACCACGATTTTGTGGATCTGAGCATTGCGGTGAGCGCTCCCAAAGGGCTGGTGGTGCCGGTGGTACGCCATGCCCATCGGAGGTCGCTGGCAGATATGGAGCTGGAAATCAGGAGGCTGGCAGAGAAGGCCCGGCAAAATAAAATCACCCTCGAAGAGATGACGGGCGGCACCTTCACCATCACCAACGGAGGAGTGTTTGGCAGTATGCTCTCTACCCCCATTCTCAATCCTCCGCAGAGCGCCATCCTGGGGATGCACAACATCGTGGAGCGCCCGGTGGCAGTGAGCGGAAGAGTAGAGATCAGGCCCATCATGTACGTGGCACTATCCTACGACCACCGCATCATCGACGGCAGGGAGAGTGTTAGCTTCCTGGTGAAGGTGAAGGAGCTGATCGAGAACCCGTTGCGGATGGTGATGCCTGCCGACCCCGAAGCTTTGCTGTTTGATCTGTAAAAAATAGAACGCGGATGACGCGGATTTTTTAGGATTTACACTGATTTTAAACCATAAGAGTTTGAGGTTGATAATTTATAAAAACTAAACACCTAAACGAATAAACATCTAAACATATTCAATCCCCAATTCCTCTCTGAACTCTGGTATCTTTATGAAAAAGAGTATGGTACTCCGGATTATTTCTCCATCGCCCGAAGCCTCAAATCCAAAGGCATCTTTTCGATGGCATACCGCAATGCGGTGCGGGGCATCGTAGCTTTGTGCAGCATCACAAAATCAAACACTTCGTGCAGGTGGCTCTGGCTGGCTACCTTCAACATCCAGCCGTACCCTTTCTGCACCATATCGTTGCGGTCGTGGAGCAGCAGGGTGGCAATTTCGAAGATATCGTTCAGAAACAGCCCTTTGCGGGCCGGTACAATCAGCGATACCGCGGCTGCACGCTTTACCCACCGGTTTTCGCTGCCGGTCCACCGTTTCAGATCTGCCAGAAATTGCGGGTACATCTCTATCTCCGTGCCGATGGTATGGTTGCACAGCGAATCGCATGAAGCCCAGTTGTTTACATAACGCTCCACCCACCGCTCAAACACCGGGAAGTCGCTGGGGGTAAACTGCTTTTTGCGACTGTAGGCCCACTGGCAGGCAATAAACGACTCTTCCATCATCCCCGACTGCCACAACTCCTCGCACAGGTCAAACACCTCCTGTTTCGTAAGGTTCTTCATCTCACGCAGATACTCCTTGCCGGTTTGGGTAACAGTGGATGCCTTGATGCCATATAACTTTACCGGCTCCCTGAAGAACCGCTCCCCTGAAAGACGGGTTTGCTCGTCGGCGAGGGCGTTAAGGGCTGCACGGAGAGTAGTAAGGATTTTTGATGACATACCTTCAGATTTGGTTTAGTTCAAATAAATTCGGTCATACAAATATAGAACAGGTTTACGAAGTGGATGGAACAGGTTGAACGATTTTGCCTTAATGTATACATCAGGTTTTTCAAAATCAAACATTCTCAGTGTGAGTTTGGGTGTGAGTATTGAGGGACAAAACAGCAAGAGCGTGAGATTTCGCTCACGCTCAATACTCACACTCTTGCTGTTTTGTGACTCAGGGAGAACTTTACACCCCACCTGCATGCCTGTGTTGCTGGTGGCTGTTTGTAGCGTTTTTTTCATTTTTGCCTGGGAAGTTTTCGGGAAGCCGTTACCCGGCTACTCTACGCCCTGGGGAGTATCGGCACCGGGAATTTTTGTGATGAGAGATTTGATCATCTCATGCAGATCATCGATCTGCTTATCTTTTGCCTGAATTGGATTGTAACAGTTGCCCCCATCATCCTTTAATGTTTTGGGCATTTCCTCTCCTTCGCCAGTAAGTATCCAGCGAAGATCTGTTCTTGGGCACTCCTTTGCCAGTGTTATTATAAACTTGGCACTGATACTTGTTTCGCCGTTTATCATCTGGCTTACAGTCTGCTTCTTAACCCCCATACGGTCGGCAAACTCGGTTAAGTTCAGTTTGTGCTCAAAAAGAGCCTTTTTAATTCGCTCACTTATAGTGACTTGTAAAGTATTTTCCATATTCCGTAAAATTTGTCCACAAAACACTT
>CAZJZF010000069.1:0-8843 GCA_964550385.1 uncultured Lentimicrobiaceae bacterium
CCTGAGGGACATCCGGAAAACTGACATTGAATGGATTCAAAATTGCCCACCGCATTCAGAACAAGCATATCGGGAGATACCGACATGGATGCCTGACTGTACAGAACATCAGGCAGAAGAGCCAGAGTGGCAATAAAAAAACTAACAAAAAGGCTGCGAAGCGTTTTCATGACATAATGGATTAATGGTAAGAACAGCAATTGCATTTAATAACCTGTAAAGTTATATTCATTTCAGGCAAAATCTACATGTAAGAAAAAATAATTGTAAGTGCGTTAAAATTGCATTTATTTGCCTGTTTTTCAGTATATTGTCAATCTTTCAGGTATCCAGCCGGATCTGTCATTTTTCAATCGCAACAAATAAATCCCTTTTGCCAGAGAAGATAAATCCCATACGATTTTGAAATCCTTCTCCGCCGCGAAAAATACTTCCTTGAACAACATTTTTCCGTCGATACTATAAATTTCCATGGTTGTCCATTCATTTAACTGCTGGTGGGTTTGAAGTGTTATGGTACCACTGGATGGATTCGGATACAATACAAAACAATCCGAAAAGACGGGATTTTCAATTCCCGGATTGGTAGCAAATGTAACCAGGATGGTATCCGATCCTTTGCAGCCATAGTTATCGGTTACATGCACCCAAACCATTTTGGTACCCAGACCGGTTCCGGTGGAATCTACTGTAATACTTTGGCTGACACTACCTGTTGACCAAACGTAGGAGGTAAATCCGCTTCCGGCATTCAGGTTCAGGGTGGCTTTTGCCCCGATGGTGGTATCATTACCCAGTGCCACTGCAGGAGCAGGGTGCATGATCACAGTTACCGGCTGTGACAGGGTTGAACATCCGATATTGCTGGTTACCATTACTGTATAGGCACCGCCTTGCTTAGCAGCGAAGATGAAGTTATTTGCTCCCTGGATATTCACCCCATCCTTTTTCCATTGGTAGGAAAAGTTAAGACCGATGGTTCCCATCAGCACAAGCGAATCACCCTGGCAGAATGCAGAGGTGCCTGAAGGGCTGATGGAGGCAGGAGGAGCCGGGCTTACAAGCACGACAATAGTATCCGGAATCAGATTGGGGCAACTACCGGCATCGGTAATGCTCTGAATGATGTAACTGGAAGTGGCCAGAGGAGTTATCGCCTTACTGAAGGCGGGGCTTGTAATATTGGCAATGGTTTGGGGTGAGCCCCCTGATGAAATGACTACAGTCCATGGTGCCACTCCGGTCAGGGTTCCCTGAATATAAGCAGTATCTCCCTGACAAACGCTGATGGTATTGGATCCCATGTTGAGCTTCGGCCAGGGTTTGATGAACAGGTTCGATTTTACCAGGGTGTCGTTCCATGACGCTGTGTCGGCCACATAATTGGGAAAAGAGGATGAAATCCTGAGTACATAGGCTGAGTCCTGCTGAAACAGGAAGCTGCCAATGTTTACTGTATCTGTGGCATTCACCGGCAGGTTTCCGTTCCACAGGTACTGCGATTTCGGAACCCCGTTTACCGTCCAGTTGATGCGTGCCGAAGTGAGGGGAAAAGGGCCGTAATTTTTAAGTACCACTTTAACCGGAGCGGACCCCGGACAGATTGAATCGGCCGGGGCTGCAAACGCACTGATGCCGGCATCGGTAACCAGCACTGAAAACTCATCGGCACCAATATCAGGGGCTGTTCCGTTGCCAGCATAACCCGGATGGCCAAAACGGACTTCATTATCAAAATCTCTGGAGATCGGAGGGATGGTAATCTGCTGTCCACCGCTTTCGGCCTGGGTGGGTATGCCGGGAGTGATATGGATATTGAACGGAGCTACAGCACTGATAAACGGGGGCATCTCGGTAACCGAGGCACTCTCTCTGGGGGCGACTCTTGTTTTATAGGCTGCAAGGGTTTGGTCGGCGTTGGTGCCATCGGAGAAAATCACGTTTTTCGATCCGGGAGTGCCCGCATAGAACAGATTGTTGTTACACGTGGAAGCAAGATTGCCAAAGGAGGTGCCTGCCCACCAGAAGGCAGCAGCCCGTGTGCCGACAGTGGTATTGGTAGTATTGACAAAGATATTGTTGCGGGCATCCAGCGTTGTACCATTGGCGGGATTCACGTAAAGGGCTGCTGAAGTGTTGGTGGAGGATGTGCTGGTATACCCGAAATAACAGGTGTTGTAGTAGCATTTCACAGCACCCCCGATAAAGTAATAACCTGCAATCATGTAGGTTGAAGTTGTCGCGGGCCCTTTCAGATCGTACACAAAATTATTGAATACATACGCTGTATTGGTAGCAGTGCTGGTAAACAGGGTTCCGATAGCTCCCAGGTTTCCAGCGGAAGAGATGTTGTACACCGTATTTCGGGAAATGTAATCGGTGGCAGAGCCATCCCGTGCGATAATGCCAAAAATCTGCCCCCCTGTGAAATTTCCGGAGATATTGTAAATGGTGTTCTCGGTAATCTCATTGGTAGCACTTCCTACCTGCCTGAAAATGGGATTGATCCCGCCGCCGGAGCTGGATACATTATGGATTACATTCCCTTTAACCCAGTTTAACCCATAACTGTTGGGGAAATAGATGCCATAGATCGTACCGGTAGTACCATTCACCAGGTTCCGGAGGGTGTCATTCAGGATGGTAAAATTTCCGGAATAATTCAATTGGAGAACATACATCGAATTTCCGATAATATTGGAAAGGGTCGACCCGGTTACCTGAACACTATCCTGGTACGACATATTGATTCCATAGAATGTACTGCCCGTTACTCCACAGGAATCGATCAACACCTGCTGAATCACATTTCCATAATCTTCAAAGCCGGCAATACCCGTAAAATGGATTCCCCGGATTGCGTTTTTAATGGTCACATTCTGCAGGACATTGAAAGAGTTCCTGCCACCAGTTGAAGTAGCTGTCGACAGCGCATACACTCCATAAGCGGTTGTTTGGTTGTTTGCCATTCTGACGGTAAGGTTTTTCAGGGTGTTGTTATTGCACCCATCGGTAGCTGTACCGCTCAGAAAAAACCCGTACTCCAGGTAATTGGCTGTGCTGGTTCCTGCATTTCGGATGTCGATGCCATTGAAAGTAACGTAGTCGGATCCACTGAGCCAGATCCCGGCATCGGTAGTTCCTGATCCTCCGGTTATTACCAGAAGTGGATTCGCACCTATACCCGATTTTTCAAAAACGATTGGGTTTGCAGGGGTTCCTGTAGCCGTGATTTTTATGGCAAAGATGTTTGATGTAAGGTTAAACACCTGTCCGGCAGCGACCTGAAAGGTAACACCACCTGTTCCAACCCCTTTGGCATTCAATGAATCTACAGCCACAGTAAGGTTGGCATAATCACCCGGGATGGTTTTAATACCGGTAAGGGGCTGTGCGTTCAATCCAGAGAAAGCTCCAATCCACAGCAAAAGCAGGAGAATTTTTTTCATGGCAGATTCCGGTTAGGTTTCACCAAAGATACACTGGAAATAAATCCATTGGTCTACAAAACGGTCAACAGCAGCTTTTTTACAGCAATACGATGGTTTTCAGGTAGCGACTGCCGCTCCTTCCATCGATACTGAGGAGATAGGTACCCTTTGGGAGCAAAGAGAGATCGAGCTCCTGAAGTCCATTCCGGTCGATTTCAACAACCCTCTTATACAACTCTTTCCCTTCGGCGGTAAAGACCCTGACCATGGCGGATCCGGCTTCCACTGCAGGTAGTTGCAGACTTAACCTACCTTCTGAAGGATTGGGATACACAAGAATCCTGTCGGAGGTGTGTGGTTTGTCGATACCCGGATTATTGGCAAACGTAAGCAAAATGGTATCGGATCCTTTGCATCCGAAATTATCGGTTACCACCACCCAAACGGTTTTGGTGCCTAGCCCTGTTCCGGTGGAATCAACGGTGATAACCGAGGACATGAGTCCGTTGGACCAGAGGTAGGAGGCAAAGCCCGAACCGGCATTCAGCATCAGGATGGAGTTGACAGCTACGGTGGTGTCGTTACCCAGCAATACCACAGGGGCGGGGTGCATCACCAGATTCACCGGCTGCGAAAGGGTTGAGCATCCAATACTGCTGGTTACCTTTACCGTATAGGCTCCGGGGAGTTTGGCACCATGGATGAAGTTGGTGGCTCCCTGAATATTTACCCCGTCTCTTTTCCACTGGTAGGAAAAATTCAGGCCAATGGTGGCAGTAAGAACAAGAGAATCTCCCTGGCAAAATGCCTGGATGCCGGATAGAGAGATGGAAGCAGGTGGTGCAGGATTTACAGTGACAGTGACTGCAGAAGTGACTGTATTTACACAACCTCCTGCATCAGTTACACTCTGGATGGTGTAAGTTGTGGTGGAGGATGGTGATACCTTATAATTGAACGCTGAGGTTGAAAGATTGGCGAGCGTTTGCTGGGTGGTTCCGGTACCCACCACTACTGTCCACGGGGCTATCCCGGTAAGGTTTCCCGTGATATTGGCCGTATCACCCTGACAGATCGGCACCAGTGATCCTGTGAGGGTCAGAGAGGGTGCAGCTTTTACATAGATCCCGGCTTCGGTGATGGTGTCGTTGGCAGTGGCAGTGTCGGCCAGATTGTTGGGCATCGACGACCAGGCCTGCAGGGTATACAGTGTGTCTTTATGGAAAAGATAACTGCCAAGGGTAACAGTATCGGTACCGCTTACTGCCAGATTTCCGTTCCAGGTGTACTGTAACTGTGTGCTGCTGTTAATTTTCCAGTTGATTTTTGCAGCAGCAAGCGGATTGGGACCGTAATTTTTCAGAACCACTTTAACAGGTTGTAAACCGGCACAAACAGAATCAGCCGGAGCTACTACTGAAGGCACGCCCGCATCCGCAGGGATGGCCAGGACAATGCCACCCACCCAGTTGGAGGTGCTGCCATTAAGTGCAAAATTGGTAAGCGTTCCATTAATGTTTCCCTTGGTGTCGGTAAGGGTGCTGATACCAGCATTATTTCCCCCGGCCACCCCCTGATCGAATTTGTAGTAGAGCTTCAGGGCAGCATCAGAAGTATTGACAACACCTGTATATAAGCCGCTTACCTCTGATACAGAAAGGGCTTTGCTCCACAACGTTACCTCATCAATTCTTCCCTGAAAATTAAAATTATTGACTGAATAGACCAGCCTGCCAAGGTACATGGCAACCGTGCCATTGGTAATGGAACCGGAGGCAGCAACTGATGTAAGAAACTGGCCATTGCGGTATAGCTGTAAAAGCGTTCCGTTGAAGGTTAATACGTAGTGCTGCCAGACATTCAACACCAGGCTCGCAGAGTTAATAGTGTGGTCTGTTCCAGAGCTGTTTCTGAAGCGAGCCTCCACATTGGTTGAACTAAGCTGACACAGGTAGAAGTCGCAGTTGGAGTCGTTCCGGAACCCACCGAATCCGTCGAAATCGGGCCATGCGGAGGCGGAATTTACCGGGTACACCCACATCGAAAGGGAAATGCCGGTTGCATTGGCAATTTGCCCCGATGCATTGGAAATCAATACATGATCATCAGTTCCATCAAAATCAAGGGCATTCTGGGCAACCGTGGATACAGATCCCAGACAGCAAATAGTCAGGAAGAAAAAAATCGAAAGTTGGCCAGTCATTTTCATAACATTGGTTTTTTAATATTCATTATATCTCATTGCACTTCAGACAATATAGCCATAACAAATCTTGGGTAAATCGTTTTAGGAATTTCTTTTGCAAAGATAAGACAACAAGTGTCGTTTGTCAAGATTTGCTATTTATTAATGTGGTGGTAAAAGAAATCTGTTTAATTTTACCTGTGTAAAACCAAACAAAGCAACCATGGAAGACAAGGATCCTTCACAGGAGTGCTGTCCGGAGTTTCACCCGGAAAAATACCACGAGCAGGTGGTGAACTGGAACAACAAACTCTTTGTAAAAACGAAGGTGCGATGCTTTCTTTACATGCCTCTCAACTTTGGGGCTAAGATGCGGAAGCTGGTGCCCCGGATTGAAAAAGCTGGTGCACAGATGCCTGAAGGAATGGTGCTTTCTGATCAAACTTCCCCCTGGGGCATGGACCTGCTGATCGCAATCGACAAAGTAGTGCCAGGCATCGAAAATGTTTCCCTCACAGGCTCCTTTGTATCAAGGGTTTATGAAGGCTCTTTCAATGAAACCGGTAAATGGTTCAAGGATTTCAATGCATGGACCAAAGACAAAGGGTATCAGGTGAAAAAAATCTATGCCTGGTATACTACCTGTCCGAAATGTGCCAAGAAGTACGGGAAGAATTATGTGGCACTGATGGGAGAAGTTGTTTAGTCGTTTAGTCGTCGGAAAAAGTTGAGGAAGTTGAGAAAAGAAAATGTATGACACTTAATAAACCGCTCATAACTTATAACTCATAACTTACAACGCTTGGCCCATTTATAATTTTTAATTACTCATTTCTAATTAAATACGTTTATGTCGAAGAATTATCAACAGTCGGGCCCCGCAGGGGCAGTTTACGGTTTGGGGCTTATCGGAGCAGCGGTTTGGTTTATTTCTCAGGCCACCGGTTTCTGGATTGGGGTATTGGGTTTCCTGAAAGCCATCGTGTGGCCGGCACTTTTGGTGTACGAAGCCTTTAAGTACCTGGCATACTGCCCTGCCCGCCAGGTTGGAGAATCACTGAATTTTGGTAAGTCACACTGGCATTACCATCCGCTATTCTTCTTTCATGTTTCGCAAAATTTTGTTGGCAATAATTTCAGCGGCTTTTATCATGGGATATGCGGCAGGAGAAGAAGTCAGGCATGGATGTGTGCCTATCTGCATAGTTAAAAAGGAATTGACGGACATGCGATTCTGGATGGCCAGTCCAATGACATTGGTTAATTCGCCAGCTTCCATTCCACCTATTACTTCACCCCCGATAATCACCCCCGAATGTTTGGCGGCAATTAGCTTTACAATCTGTTTGTGGGCATCCGGTAAATTACCAGGGTGACGGTTAACGCCCTCGAAAATTCCGGTGATTGTGGCAATACCTTCCTGTTGCGCTCTTTGCTCAGTTATCCCAGCCGTTCCGAAGCCTGTGTTTTCAATAGCGGTTGAATAGATCGCAATGGTGCCGCTAAATGTTTTAACTACATTGAGATTAAATAAATTCATGCCGGCAATACGAGCCTCGGCACATGCGGTTGAGGCCAGCATGGTGGCAACACGCCCGCGTGTCACAAAATCACGTTTTTGTGCACAATCACCCACTGCAAAAACATCCTTCACATGAGTTCTCATATACTCATCTACAGCAATAAACTGATCTTCATCCACATAAATGCCCGATGCTTTTGCCAATTCGCTGTTGGGTTGGTAGCCCATTGACAACACAACTGCGTCCATATTCATCTGCTGCCCGTCTTCAAGCTCAATGGCTTCCACTTTTGAATCCCCAATTACTTTACTGATTCCTTTTCCTGTAATAATTTTAACACCTCTGGCTAAAAGCAATTCATGAACCTTCTCTGCAATTTCAATATCGAATGCCATGTTAAGAACTTCGGGCATTTTTTCAACAAGCGTTACATTGAACCCATGCTTGTTAAGTTCGTCAGAAAGCTCCACGCCGATAAAACCAGCACCAATAACTGCAATATTTTTTACTCCCCCCAGCATGTTTTTCATTTCATCCAGATATTGCTTGTCCTTCGGTACAACAAAAACGTTCTCCAGATCGGCACCATGGAGCCATTTTGGTTTCATTGGGGTTGAGCCAGTGGCTATGACAAGCTTCTGATAGCTGATTCTTTCTCCGCTTGCAAACAAAACTTCCTTGTTTGCTGTATTAATCTCCAGGGCTTCATCCACCAGCGAGGCAATTCCACTCTTTTGCATGGCTGCATCCACAGGCATTAAGTTTTTTTCGCTACACTCGAGGGTTCCAAATATGTATGGAATCCCGCATGGAACCATCATTTCCTTCTGCTTTTTCACAAGGATAAATTCTTTGTCAGGCCAATGAGATTTTCCTGTTAAAGCTGCAACCATACCTGCGGCACTGCCTCCAATAACTAACACATCTGTACTTTTCATGATTTAATTTTTAAAATTTTAATATTCAATTCCTTTTCGGGCTTTAATTCCTATGGTATAATAATGTTTGATTTCTGTCATGTCGGTTACCAGATCAGCAATTTCATACAATTCATCCGGAGCATATCGACCTGTTAAAATGATTTCCATCTCAACAGGTTTGTTCTTAAGCAAATCCATAACCTGTTCAATTTCTACAAGATGGTAATGAAGGGCTATACAGATTTCATCAAGAATAACAAGGTTGAATTTTGCAGAGGTTATTATTGAGGCAACCTCGGCAAACCCTTTTTGTGCTGTGTCAATGTCATTTTGGGTAGGCTGATTTTTAATAAAGCAATCCAATCCGTACTGCTTAACTACGATTTCAGGGAATCGGCTCAGGGCGTTAATTTCCGAATAGCGCATGCCCTTAACAAACTGAGCAATGAAAACACTCATTCCAGCTCCTGCAGCTCTAAGGGTCAATCCCAAAGCTGCAGTGGTTTTCCCCTTTCCGTTGCCTGTATAAAGATGAATATACCCTGACATATTTTTATTATTTTTCACTTATCCCTGTGTTGCAAGATACCTGTTCATTCAAGAATGATGGCATTTTCGGGGCAAGCTCTAATACAGAGCTGGCAGTTTCTGCATAATTCGTTCCTGATAAAAGCTTTGCCATCTTCCAAAACAATGCAATCCGAAGAACATACCTCGATACAGACACCACAACCAATACACTTTTCGGCCACGACTTTTGGATAGCTGATCTTTTGATGGGGCG
>CAZJZF010000070.1:0-5813 GCA_964550385.1 uncultured Lentimicrobiaceae bacterium
TCACCCCGAGATCATCATTGCCCATGAGCTCGATGTGCTCGACAAAATCATCAGGGGATTCAGATTCCATCAAATCTTTGCGATGATTCTGGAAAACAGTCGCTGGTTTGCCCGGTCGGGAAGAAAGTGGAGTGGTTATAGCTATGTGGTAAAGGGACAATACCAGGGCAGGTTTAAAAAGCTGAAAGTGATTGGTGACAAAAAAGGCAGTCGCACTACCCTGATGCTAAGCGAAAGGTTCAATCTGATCGAAAGGCTTAAAAGCGAGATGCCGGTGCCAGTCCGGATTATACACGTGGTAAGGAATCCTTTCGATAACATTGTCACCCGTGCCAGGAAAGGGAACGACGTAATGAAAGCCATTACGCCGGAAGGGATCCGAAACAACATCAGCCGCCATTTTGCCCAGGCAGAGGTCAATTACAGGATCATTACCGAAAGCGGCTGCCATGTTCTTACCATCAGACACGAAGAGTTGATCGCAAATCCCAAAGGAGTTCTTGTCGATATCTGTAATTTTCTGGAGCTGGAGGCACCCATCCCATGGCTGAATGCCTGTTCGGAGATTGTTTTTGAAAAACCCCATAAAACCAGATTTGACTTCGACTATCCGAAGGAATATGTCGACGAAATAAACGAAAAGATGGGAATGTTCCCCTTTTTCGATGGTTATTCCATTAATGATTAGCAGAGATATCGGGCCACCACAGGCATACGGCGACCATATCCAAAAGCCTTGGCAGAAACCCTGAGGACTGGTGGTGACTGCCTTCTTTTGTGTTCGTTGCTGTTTACCATTTTCAGTACCCTGAGTACAATATCCTTGTCTAATCCCATGGCAATGATCTCTTCCGGCCCTTTCCGCATTTCGATATATTGAAAGAGGATGGAATCCAGTATGTGGTAAGGCGGTAAAGAATCCTGGTCTTTTTGCCCCGGACGCAGTTCGGCAGAAGGGGCCTTTGCAAGTATGTTTTCTGGAATAACGGTTGAATGGCGGTTGATATACCTGGCCAGTTCATACACTTCGGTTTTGTAGAGATCGCCAATTACCGACAATCCACCGCACATGTCGCCGTACAGGGTTCCATACCCCACGGCAGCCTCGCTTTTGTTGGAGGTATTCAGCAGCATGGGTCCGAATTTATTTGAGCAGGCCATCAGGATTACCGCACGACATCGTGCCTGCAGATTCTCCTCCGTGATGTCGGAGGGCAATCCTTCGAACTTTTCCGACAGGGAATTTTCAAAGGCAGTAAATGCGGGTTCAATCGAAATCTCTTCGCAACTGACGCCAAGGGTACGGGCGAGCTGAACAGAATCTGCAATGCTGTGGTCGGAAGAGTAGCGCGAGGGGAGCATCAGGGCACTTACATTATCAGCACCCAGGGCTTCTGCAGCCAGCACCAGCACCACTGCCGAATCGATGCCTCCCGATAATCCGAGGATAGCCTTTTTCAATCCGGTTTTTGCGAAATAGTCCCGTATTCCTGTTACCAGGGCATCATGGCAGAGGCACATCCGCTCTTGCGCTACATCTGACACTTCAGGCTGGCTGCTCAGAGTGGTGGTGTCAACAACACAAAACCCTTCGCTGAAATGAGGCAGCCGGGCTACAACCCGCCCGCTCCGGTCCATGGCCATCGATCCTCCGTCAAAAATAAGTTCAGTCTGGGCACCGGTCTGATTCACATATACAAGAGGCAGGTTGTATTGCTCCACATTCATTCTGAGTACCGATTCCCGGATGGAAGCCTGGCCGTGATGAAACGGTGATGCCGCAATATTGATCATCAGGGTGGGATTCTGTTTTCTCAGCTCCTCCATGGGCCACTGCGTGTACATTAAATCCTCCCCGACATCCCAAAGATCTTCGCAGATGGTGAGGGCGATGCGTTCGCCTTTGAATGGGACCACCCTGAATACTTTGTTGGGCTCAAAATACCGGTATTCATCAAAAATATCGTAGTTTGGAAGCAGCGTCTTACAGACAGAATCAATAATTTCCCCCTCATACAGCAGGCAGGCAGCATTGAAGAGATTTTTCCCTTCAGGAGCAGGGTTTTTCAGAGGCAAACCTACAATGGCACCTATGCCCCGGCATTCCTTAGCAAGGTGTATGGCTGTCTGGTGGCACATTTCTACAAAGCTCTTGAATTCGAGGAAATCGGCCGGAGGATATCCGCATACTGATAATTCAGAAAAAACTACCAGGTCAGAGCCTGCTTCCCGGGCCTGCCGGATTAACTCCGCAAGTTTTTTTTCATTGGCCTCGAAATGACCGATGTGAAGGTTGCACTGGGCAAGCGCTATCTTCATAGGATCAGAAAAGTACGCCGATTTTCAGGGCAACGGTGTTCCCGTAAAAAATCTGCTTTACACGTGATCCGTCCTGGTACCTCAGGATCTCCGACTCCTTCCGGGTTATATTGGTGAAGCCGTTGATGTAGCTCACTTCGGCAAATACCACGGTGGTACCGGCTATGATGTATTCGGCACCAATGCCAATGTTCAGACCAAGCCTCATGAAATTAACGTCATCCTCAATGGGCTCATTGGTTTTGGTTGAACTCAGGTTGGTTTTCAAATCCTTAATGGCATCATCGCTCAGTGCCCTGGCTCTGAATCCAAAATCGAGACCGAAGTGGGCGGTATAGGTGAGGTAATTGATGCGCGGAGTTCTGAACTTCAGGGCTACAGGTACTTCAACATATCTCGCCTTCAGCTTTCTGGAAAGAAAAAGCACTGAGTCCTGGTCTTTCAGCCAAATCTGTTTGTCCTCACCAACATAGGTGTAATTTCCCCCAAAATCGCTGATGAGGAAACCTGTAGAGATAACAGCCGATTTTCGGAACGACTTTTCCACGATGCCCCCATAGGAAAGGTTGAGTTTGGGTTTGCCATTTTCAAATTCTTTCATGGTGGTGCTAAACCATGATACAGTAGGCTGAATGTGGATCCCGAACCGCCAGTCAGAAACCTCCTGCGCCAGGGTGCCGCTTAACGCACCAAACACAATAACAGCAATGAACAGAGTTCTCTTCATCTTCTAAAAATTTAGGTTTCAACAGATAATTGCAAGCGTAAGGATTTGTTTGACACTGCTGAATAAACAACCCCTTTGTACCAAACGCAAATATAAAGCTTTTTGTTTGAAGATAATGCCTCCCGGGCTGGTTCTTTAAACCGATTTGTTCACATCTGTTTGTTGAATGCCCTGGGCATCATTCCCAGCTGGTGTTTTCTGCCGGGCAGGGCGGGAACCGTGTTGAAAACAAAAAAGGCCGGCACTTAATGCCGGCCAGTAAGTTAACCGGAATGCCGGTTCAGTATTCATCTTCGTGAAAGAAAAAATCCTCCTTGGTGGGATAGTCGGGCCAGATATCCTCAATGCTTTCGTATATCTCTCCTTCATCTTCTATTTCCCTGAGGTTTTCAATCACTTCCATGGGGGCACCCGACCTGAGGGCATAATCAATCAGCTCATCCTTGGTTGCCGGCCAGGGAGCATCTTCCAACTTCGAAGCAAGTTCAAGTGTCCAATACATAGGGCTCAGATTTTTCTGCAAAAATAACGCAATAAATAGAAAAGTCAAGTCGAAGTAAATAAATGTCAACGTTTTGGCATCCAGGGGGTTTCTGTACCTCCATAGATATGGGTGATGAACCTGGCCAGCACAAAAAGGTAGTCTGAGAGCCTGTTGATGTATTCCAGAATGACAGGATTTACCGGATCCAGCCGGTTTAGTGCAATAATTCTCCTTTCTACTCTTCTGCAGATGGTTCGGGCGATATGGCATAAAGAAGCTGTAGCGTGACCGCCAGGCAGAATGAAGGAATTTAACGGGGGAAGTGATTCGTTCATCAGGTCGATTTCCAGTTCCAGGATTCGGGCATGTGCTTCGTTCACCGGAGGGATGTGGGTGGCAGCAGCAGGATCTTCGGCTGCCAGATGCGATTCGATACTGAACAAACGGTCTTCGATATCGAGCAGGATTTTCTTTATCCGGATATCCTCCTCCTGGTCCCTGATCAGCCCAATCCAGCTTTTCAGCTCATCCATATCGCCATACGCTTCAATCCGGGGATGGTCTTTGGGAACCCGTTTGCCACCAATCAGGGAAGTTTCCCCTTTGTCTCCGGTTTTGGTGTAGATCTTAAATTCTTTGCTCATAGGTTATATGATCATGGATAGGGAAAGATAACAACCCACGGCAGGGGTTGTTTATTTTAGTACCGAATTTAAAACTTCCGAAACTTTCCGGATGGCTGGATTCGTATAATCGGCTTCCACCAGTCCGTCTTTGAGACGGATAATCCGGTGAGCATGTCTGGCGATTTCTTCCTCGTGGGTAACAACAATGATGGTATTTCCGGCAGAATGAATCTGTTCAAAGATCCCCATAATTTCCAGGCTTACTTTTGAGTCGAGATTTCCGGTGGGCTCATCTGCCAGAATGATCGAGGGTTTGCTTACCAGTGCTCTGGCGATGGCCACCCGCTGTCGCTGACCACCGCTGAGTTCATTTGGGCGGTGTTCCATCCGGTCTGTAAGCTGAACGTTCTCAAGGGCTTCTATGGCCATTCTCTTTCTGTCCGCTTTGCCAAAACCTGCATAAATCAGGGGAAGCATTACATTCTCTAAGGCGGTACTGCGTGGCAACAGATTGAAGGTCTGGAAAACAAATCCGATTTCACGGTTTCGGATTTCAGCCAAACGGTTGTCGTTCAGCCTGCTCACGTCTCGTCCGTTCAACAGGTATTGGCCACCGGTAGGAGAATCCAGGCAACCCAAAATGTTCATTAGGGTCGATTTCCCACTGCCCGATGCCCCCATCAATGCCACGTATTCGTTGGGCATCACTCCAATGGTAACCGACTGAAGCGCCTTCACCACCTGAGTTCCTACTTTGTAGAATTTCTTGATCTCTTTGGTTTGTATTACCTTTTCCATGGTATCGGATTTCAGTATCTTATCCTGAATCTGCCGGGAGGCAGCGTTTTGTCAAACATGAGTATTCCCATCGTAAACAGATCGGCGGAAAGTTTTATTCCCGGATGTTTCTGTATCTCCTCCCAGGCTGTTTCCATCTGATCCGACCAGCGGATGTCATCAAAAACAAATACTGCATTTTCTGAAGCGTGGTTCAACGATTTCAGAAAGTAATTCAGGGTAGGAGCCATACGATGGTTTCCATCAAAGAATATATAATCAATAGGCTGATACAGTTTGAAAACTCCATCCAGCACCTCGTCAAAAGATCCTGTAATCTGCACAATGTTGTTAATTTCCAGCCTTTTAAAATTCTCACGAGCAAGCTCTGCTGTATTTTCGCAACCTTCAATGGTGATAATGCGGGTTTCGGGCAAAGCCTTTGCCAGCAGTGATGTGGTAAAACCCAGTGAAGTGCCCAACTCCAGAATAGTTTGCGGTTTAACCTGCCTTACAAGCCTGTACTGTAAAAGGCCATATTTATCAGGCTGCGTAGAGGAGCGGGCGATATCGCTGATTTTTCGTTTCACCACAATTCTTTCTCCGGGGCCCGCACCCAGATCGTTTACTTCAATAGTAGTGCGATTCTTAAGAAGCTCTTTCCGCAAGACGGTGAGGGAACCCAACGCTTCAGCATAACCTGCGTCAGTCTCCGGTTCTCCCAGGAAAGCATTCAGCAACATACGGGGCAACGTGTTGTCAGCCTTTTGCGCTGAAAACTGAAAGAAAAGCCGGGAAATGTATTTTTGCATTGGATTCATGATGCAAAAATATGCCTATTTATTGCACCGGTTGCAAAAAATAAGTAGGTTTGCGTGTT
>CAZJZF010000070.1:5823-8800 GCA_964550385.1 uncultured Lentimicrobiaceae bacterium
GAATATGATAGGGAACTATTTGCGATTGGTAAAATTCAGTCATACCCTGTTCTCGCTTCCCTTTGCCGTTGCCTCTTTCTTTCTTGCGATACATTCAGGTCAGGCGATCCTGAGTTGGCAGCTTCTGGGGCTGGTTGTCCTTTGCGTAGTGTTTGCCCGCAATGCTGCCATGGGTTTTAACCGCTATACTGACAGGATTTTCGATAGCAGAAACCCCCGTACAAGCCAGCGTGAGATACCTGCTGGAATTATACACCCCAGGGCAGCTTTGCTTTTTGTGGTGCTGAACAGCATACTTTTCATGGCGACTGCCTGGTTTATCAATCCCCTTTGTTTCTGGCTCAGTCCGGTAGCGCTCGCAGTGGTGCTGGGATACAGTCTTACCAAACGCTTTACGGCATTGTGCCATCTCATATTAGGCATTGGCCTTGGCCTTGCTCCTCTGGGAGCCTGGCTGGCGGTCACCGCTTCGTTTTCTGTGATCCCAGTTGTGATTGCTGTAGCAGTTTTCCTTTGGGTAGCTGGATTTGACATTATTTATGCACTTCAGGATGAAAAGTTTGATATTGAAAATCGCCTCCGTTCAATTCCTGCTGCACTGGGAAGAAAAAGAGCAATGTCATTATCATCAACCCTGCATGCGGGAAGCTTTGCTGCTCTTGTTGCGGTTGCCCTCGTTGCAGGATTTTCCTTCCCGGGTTGGATCGCCACCCTCTTTTTCGGGGGCATGCTCCTTTATCAGCACCTTATTATCACCTCAAAGGATATTTCCAGGGTTAATCTTGCATTCTTTACTACCAATGGTATAGCAAGTATTCTTTGGTGTGCAGGGGTATTGGCAGATATATATTTGTGATCAGGACAATTTTTTTTTCTCGTTCAAAACTTTCGTGTTACCGGTTTGTTTACATCCTGTTAATTTTTTAACAGCAGAATTATCCCGTTTTTGTTTGGTGTCCTCGAAGAAATAGCACACATTTGCATTCTTAAATATGAACTGTTTTTCTGAACGTATTTAACCTTATGACCAAACCAATCACCATCAGAAAGGGCTTGGATATCAAGCTTAAAGGTGAGGCTGAACACGTTGTGTCAACAGCCTCTTCCACGCGGTTCGCGGTGAAACCAACCGACTTCCACGGAGTTTTGCCGAGGTTGCTGGTTGCAGAAGGAGACAAAGTGCTGGCAGGCACTCCGCTGTTTATCGACAAGCACAACGAACAGGTTCGGTTTGCTTCTCCGGTAAGTGGTACTGTGATCGAAATTCGCAGGGGCGCGCGCCGCCTGTTGGAAGCCATTGTAATTGCTGCAGATGAAGTGCAGGAGTTTGCCCCTTTGCATGTTCCCGATCTTGCTGCATCAACTCCGGAAGAGCTTACAGAGGTTCTGTTGGCATCGGGTGCATGGCCCTTTATCAGGCAGCGCCCGTATCATGTAATTGCTCATCCCGGCCACAAACCCAAGGCGGTGTTTATCAGCGCCTTCGATTCAGCTCCTCTGGCTCCCGACCTCGATTTTCTCATAGGCAACAAAGGGAATGCCTTTCAGGTGGGAATCGATGTGCTGAAGAAAATCTCCGGAGCCCCGGTGCATCTGAATGTGCACGCTGAGCAGACGAGTGCTCCCGAGTATCTCAAAGCCGTTGGTGTTCAGATCAATCGCTTTACAGGGCCTCATCCTGCCGGGAATGTGGGCATTCAGATCCATCATGTCGACCCCCTGAACAAAGGGGAAGTGGTTTGGGTACTGCATCCATTGGATGTTGCCTTTATCGGCCGTCTCTTTCTTGAAAAACGGTTCAATACTGAAAGAACTGTAGCTCTGGCTGGATCTGAAGTGCTGCATCCCAAATATTTCAAAACACAAATCGGAGTATGCATAGGCGACATTGCTGACGGACAGGTTGCCGGAACGAATGTGAGGTTTATTTCAGGCAATGTCCTCACAGGCACCAAAGTATCGGGCGATGGGTTCCTTGGGTTTTACGATCATTTGATCACTATAATTCCCGAAGGCAACCATTTCGAATTTTTTGGCTGGGCAAAACCTGGCTTAAAAGCCTTCAGTTTCTCCAATGCATTCCCTTCCAAATTAACCCACCGCAAGCCTTTCAGGCTCGATACCAATCTCCATGGAGGTGAAAGAGCCTTTGTAATGACCGGACAATATGAAAAGGTTCTCCCCATGGATATCTATCCGGTGCAGCTCCTGAAGGCAATCCTGGCAAAGGACATTGAGCTGATGGAAGACCTTGGTATATATGAAGTTAGTGAGGAGGATATGGCCTTGTGTGAGGTGATCTGTACTTCCAAAATTGAGGTACAATCGATACTTCGCGAAGGACTGGATCTTATCAGACAAGAGATGAGCTGATCTTAAAAAACCGGAAGCAATGAAGCCACTGAGAAATATTATCGATAAAATTAAACCTGCGTTCCAGGAGGGTGGAAAGCTGCACAAGCTCCATTCCACTTTCGACGCATTTGAAACTTTCCTTTTTGTTCCGGACAAGGTGACCTTCAAAGGAAGCCATATCCGCGACAGTATTGACATGAAGCGCACCATGAGTCTGGTAATTATGGCGCTAGTTCCAACCCTCTTGTTTGGTATTTGGAATGTTGGATTCCAGCATTTTAAAGCTGTCGGAGTAGAAGCAGATTTCTGGATGCGGGTGTGGTACGGACTGATAACTGTGCTTCCCGTTGTGGTTGTTTCCTATGGCACCGGGTTGGCTATCGAGTTTGTATTTGCCCAAATCAGGAAGCATGAAGTGAACGAGGGGTTCCTTGTATCCGGGATGCTGATTCCGTTGGTGCTGCCTCCCGATATCCCTTTGTGGATGGTAGCGGTGGCCACTGCTTTTGCGGTGATTTTTGGCAAAGAGGTCTTTGGTGGTACCGGCATGAACATCCTCAATCCGGCCCTTACCGCACGTGCCTTCCTGTTCTTTGCCTATCCGGCCGACATGACCGGTGAC
>CAZJZF010000071.1:0-4773 GCA_964550385.1 uncultured Lentimicrobiaceae bacterium
TCAACGGTTGTTTCTGAGACAGTTACAACTCCAATTCTCCCGGGTGATTCACTGGAATATCACTTTATAAATCAAGTCAATTTTTCTGTATTGGCAACCCAAGTTGACTCCATCTTCTCTATTACTTCCTGGACAACCTGTTTGTCAGATGCATACAAAAACAATGACACAATTTCAACCCAACTGGTTTCATTTTATCTGCCCCTCAATCCGGTAATACATGACACCGTGGTGAACTATGGGCAATCGGTAAGTCTCACAGCTCAAGGCAGTGATACATTACGCTGGTATGCTTCGCCGGTTGCTACAAATCCTGTTTATCAGGGAAAATATTTTACTACCCCGGTGTTATACGACACCATCACTTACTGGGTATCGGCCAGGGGTAATCCGGGAGGCACCTTTACTTTTGGCACTTCCACGGGCACCAATGCAACAGGTTCATATCCGGCTCCCTATACGAATATTTACGGGGGAAATAAACACCAGATTTTACTTCGGGCCAGCGAACTGACCGCTGCAGGAGTACTTCCAGGCAAAATCAGCGCAGTTTCTTTTGATGTTGCAGCTGTAGGCACAACCTTTTCGGGGATTCTTCAGCAATTCAGGATTGATATTGGCCATACCTCCAGCGCAACCCTCTCAGGCACTGCCTTCCTGTCGGGGTTATCCAACGTTCTTCCCCCCTCCAACGTGCCGGTGAACCTTGGAATCAACACCCACACCTTATTAATTCCCTTTACCTGGGATGGCATCAGCAATCTTGTGATACAGACCTCCTACAGCAACGCCACCACAGGGAATACCAGCAGCTATGTACAAATGCGCTACACCAATACCAGTTATACATGCACCAACTGGTACAGAGCGAACAATGCCTCAGCTTCGGCTGTGTTCAATGCTGCCACACCTACATCTTCCGGAACCTATCGCCCGAATATCTTATTGACCATGATAGGGGCAGGATGTGAAAGTGCCCGGATACCTGTCCATATTCAGATCGCCGGAATCCCGCAAAATGACGCTTCAGTTGCACAAGTGATCATTCCCCCGGGAAATATTTCATCAGGTTCACCCCAAATCGTGAAGGTTGAGTTGGTGAACAGAGGAACGGATACTTTGCAAAGTGTAAATATCCACTGGACGGTAAATGGGGCAGCCATGGATTCAATCGCCTGGACCGGAGTACTTATGAAAGATTCATCAGAAACCGTGATCCTCGACACCACAACATTCGCCGGGGGGCAGGTTTGCATCAAATCATGGCCTGATCTGCCCAATGGCGTTCAGGACACTATCAATTCCAACGATACGGCTTCGGTTTGCTTTGGGGTGTGTTTCTCAGGAACCTATACCATCGGACAAACACCAGGTAAAACCTATGATTTCAATTCTTTTACGGCAGCTATCAATGCATTAAACGCCAGCAGTGTATGTGGGAATGTTACCTTTTTAGTTGATACAGGAATGTATACAGAACGGCTTATACTTCCTTCTCTGATAGGGTCTGGCCTCACCTCAATTATCCATTTTACTTCACTCTCCCCCGACAGCACCCAGGTTACCCTCCAGTATGCAACTTCCTCAACGGTTTATAACGTGCTCTACTTCACAGGCTCCTATTATACTTTCAGCAAAATGAAAATCACCTCTGCCGGAGGCAATACCTATGGCCGTGTGGTGGAATTTGCTCCGGGAGCAAGCCACGTGCAATTTCTCAATTGTCGTCTGGAAGGTCATGCCATCACAAGTGCAAACAATAAATTTTCCGTCATCTACGCCAATGGTGCCAATAACAGCTATATCCAGATCAGAAATAACTATATTAAAAACGGATCTTATCCTCTTTATCTCTACGGAAGTTCCTCTGCTAATGGTATCCAGAATGTAATTGAAGGGAACATCTTCAAAGACTATTACTACTATGGGCCCTACATCTATTACAACGATTCACTTCGTTTCTGTGATAATACAATCGAGAATGTGCCATCAAATACTTATGTGTATGGAAGTTATATTGCCTGGAGCAAGCGGATGGTAATCAGGGGAAACAAACTCTCCGTACACGCCTATTCTTCTGCCTGGGGCTTTTATTTCAACAATTGTCAGGGGATAGCCTCAACTCCCTCCCTGGTAGCGAATAATTTCATTACTGTCGAAGGATCTGGTGCCAGCAGTTCGCGATACTGCATCTATTCTACCTCCAGCACCTGGTTCGATTTTTACTATAATTCTTTAAATCTGGGTGGAAGCGGAACCTCTGCTTCCACCTGCCTGATTACCGGTGGGGGCAATATCAATCTGATGAATAATATTTTTGCAGTTACGGCAGGAAGCGGTTATGGGATCTATGTCGCTGCTCCCTCCGTTATCCTGGCATCAGATCACAATAACTTTTATACCACAGGACAAAATATAGCCTACTGGGGCAGTGCAATGCCGAGCCTGGCAGCACTTACCGCTGCCAGCCAGAAAGATGTTCATTCATTAAATGTGCTCCCTCCTTATTCATCAGCCTACGATTTGCATCTTACCACCACCTCACTTTCAGGATTTGCTTCACCTCTACCTGCGGTTATTGATGATATCGATGGGAACCCACGCACCGCTGCACCTACCATTGGCGCACATGAGGTTCCGCTGATTCTTAACGATGGCGGCATCCTGGCTGTTCTGTTTTCTGATACAGTTATGGAAAACTCATTATGTCTCTGGAGTGTGGTTATCAAGAATTTCGGACACGACACCCTCACTTCCTTTCCGGTAGCTTACCAGATAAACTATGGGCCTTTGCTAACCACTACTTTTAGCGGTACTCTCCTTCCCGGGGGCACAGATACTCTGGCAATGACTCCGGTTAATGCCCCTGCCGGCAATGCTGTTCTGTGTGCTTTCACGCAAGTTCCCGCTGATTCAAACTATTTCAACGATACGGTGTGCAAAACATTCTTCGGCAATCCACTGTATGATGCCCGTTTGGTGAAAATTCTACCGGTTTCGGAAGGGTGCGGGCTTGGAAACGAAACCATTGGAATCCAACTTGAAAACACTGGTTCCCAAATCATTAATGGAAATCTGACTGCGTATTACAAGGTTCAAGGCTCTGCAGGTCAGGTTTCTCAGATTGTTACGGCACCGATTGCACCCGGTGATTCACTAGTGGTTCAATTCACCACACCGGTGAACTTAAGTGTGAGCACAACTGATTCCTTGTTTAAAATCACGTGCTGGATCACACTGACGGGCGATAATGTCCAGAACAACGACTCAGCATCTCTTAGTGTTGAATCGAAGTACATACCTCCGTTGCCTGTTGCAGCCAATGCCAGTGTAGCCTATGGAACCCCAGCAACCCTGACTGCCACATCCTCCACTGGTGATTCCCTGGCATGGTATGCCGATTCATCCGGAGTTGTACTCATCTCAACAGGGGATACCTTCATCACAGCTCCCTTGTACATGGATACAGCCTTTTGGGTGCAAGCCTCAACGGTAACAAACGGCATCACAGTGCTTGGAACATCCACCACAACCAATGCAACAACGGGTTATCCATCTCCATACACCAACTATTACGGAGGCAATAAACATCAGCTTCTCTTCAGGGCATCTGAGCTCACAGCAGCAGGAATCCTGCCCGGTCAGTCGATTGAGTCGTTGAGCTTTGAGGTGGCGCAGTTGGGTACTACCTTCAATGGGATGCTTAGCAGTTTCAGAATAGATATGGCTCTCACATCGGTTAATGTGCTGAGCAGTTCTTCGTTTATTGGAGGATTAACCAATGTTTTTGCACCTGATAATGTGTATATTACAACAGGTTCTAATATGCATATCCTTACAACTCCTTTTATATGGGATGGGACAAGTAATCTTGTGGTTCAGACTTCCTACAGCAATGGCAATACAGGCGGTTCCGGTGATTATGCAATGATGTACAACAGCAGTCCGGGCTTTGTGAGTACAAACTGGTATCGTGTAGATGGTGCTGCCCCAAATAGTGTATTCAGTGCTTTGACCCCTTCAGGATCAAGCAGTTCAAGACCGAATACTACTTTTGAAGTGAGCGGTGGAGGTTGCCCGAGCCTTTTAAAAAAGGTTGATGTGACCCTCCTCAGCATGCCTGCCTGCGATCTGGGTGTGGTTGCGATTAGTCAACCGTTTTCATTGGCTCATCTCAACCCTGCCGAACCGGTCGTCGTTCTTGTGAAGAACTTTGGTACAGCCCCCCAAAGTAATTTTATCTTAAGCTTCCGGTGCAACGGAGGCTCTGTGAATTCAGATACCATCACCACCACCCTTAATCCTGGCGTTACCTTACAGTGGCAATTTTCTGCCAATGCCATTATCGACACAACAGGTATTCAAAATATGCTTTCTGCATGGGTAACCCTGCCTTGTGATAATGTGGCTGTAAATGATTCGGCATTCATCATAGTCCAGGATCTGGCTTCAATGTATTGCCAGCCGGTATATACAACAGGAACCTCTCAGGGTGACTATATCACCCAGATAATTCTGGAAGGGTTGAATAATTTCACCCAGGGAGCTCCTGCTCCTTCTTACACCAATTATGGCAATATGGGTAATGTTGTTTTGTCAGAAGGATTCCCCTATGATCTGGTGGTATCACCTGGAACAGCAAATCCTGGCAATGTGATTGCCGCCTGGATCGATTTCAACCGTGATGGTGATTTTTATGATGCAAACGAAAAGATCGGGGAAGTGGTCATCAACGGACCGTATCCTTTTGATGATACCATCACTTTCTTTATT
>CAZJZF010000071.1:4783-8774 GCA_964550385.1 uncultured Lentimicrobiaceae bacterium
CCATGTCTTATTCCTCCCTGCTTCCTAGGATGGATTCCGGCCGGATCAGTTTCCGGAATGACCCGCCTGAGGCTCAGGGAAGTTTTCAACCTCCAGAATCTCGATCCGTGCATTACTTACTCCTATGGCGAAACCGAAGATTACGATCTGACGATTTTGAAGCAGGTAACCAACGATGCAGGCGTTTCCCTGATCACCGAACCCGGAACGCTGGTTTTCAATCCAACCAATGTGGTTAAAGCGATGATCACCAATTATGGAGCCGATTCCCTGTTCTCTGTTCCTGTAAGCTTTTCGATTAATGGGGTAGTCATTCAATCCCAAACATGGACTGGCATACTGCCGCCACTCGATTCTGTTGAAGTCTCCTTTTCACAGGTAGGCCTTTCTATTGGTGAAAATACTCTTTGTGTTTCAACAACACTGACAGGTGACGGCAATTCCCTCAACAACGAGCGATGCATCTCTTCTTGGTATGTCCCCACCCTGCCTATTCCGTTTTTCGATGATTTCGAGAGTGCTGGTGGATGGTATCCTGACACGGTATCAAACCAGTGGGAACGTGGGATCCCGGCCGGAGTACATATCAGCACTGCCCACAGCCCGGCGAATGTGTGGATGACAAAACTGAATTCCATATACGCAAATAACTCCAATGACTACCTCTATTCACCCCGATTCAGTCTTGCTTCTGCACAACCCGACTCTCTCATTTTCTGGCACTATTTCGAAAGTGAGACCTATGCCGACTTTTGCAAAGTTGAATATCTGGATACCTGGGGAGTGTGGAATACTCTGGGAATCAAAGATGACACCAATGGCGTGAACTGGTACAACACCAATATGATGGGGTCAACAGGCTGGACAAACAGTAGTCTGGGATGGATTCGGTCATCCTATGATCTATCCAAGGTGCAAGGGTTAGGTGCTGTTACCCAGTTCAGGTTTCATCTCTCTTCGAATGGTGTAAATAATTTCTATGACGGATGGGCAATTGATGACTTCCAAATTACAGAGTTAATAAACACCGACGATGTGGGTATCTCGGAAATCGTCCACCCGGGGTCGGCCACAATCGCTGGTGAGCAAATTACTGTTGAAGTTAAGATCATGAACTTCGGTGCAGGTGTCCAGAGCTACATCCCGGTCTCCTTTGCAATAAACGGACTGGTTGCTGCCAATGAGGTATGGACAGGGGCATTATCTTCGGGGGATTCCGTAACCTGGGCATTTACAACCCAGTATACGGCTCCATCTCAGGGATATACCCTATGTGCTCAAACTTCCCTGGGCAACGATCAAAACACTGCTAACGACTCACTGTGTTATCCTGTGCTTATCAACAGCACCGGCATCTATCCTACCGATGGCTTCAGCATTGGGCAGAATATCCCTAATCCTGCAAATGGTCTCACCCGTTTCTGCTTTAACCTGCCCGAAACCAACAACTATCAGCTAACCATTAGGGATATGCTGGGTAACATCCTTGCAGAAAGGAAGGGGCAAGGGCAATGCGGTGCCAATACAGTTGAACTGGATGTGAGAACTATCCCTGCCGGTGTTTACTCTTATACCCTTGAATTTGACAGACAAAAGATTACCAGGATGATGGTGATAACCCATTAACAATCTTCATCATCCAAACTGTCCTAGGTATCTTTTCATGGTATCAGTCGGATTGAGGCCAAGTTTGCTTTTCAGCCGGTACCGGATCATATAAACGGACTTCTTGTTGATATTGTTGATCAGAGCCACTTCATTGGATCGCAGATTCAGCTTTATATATGCACAATGCCTGAGATCATTCGCTGAAAGGTCGGGATGCTTCTCCTGTAATCCTGAAAAAAAAGTTGGATGTACATCATTGAAATGCTTGAAGAAGGAGACCCAGTTGTTTTCTATATAGTGGTCGGTGTTTATCTTCCCCGAAATTTCTCTCAATAAATCCTCGGCAGCTGAATCTCCGGGAAGGTTGTTTGCCTTTCTTACCGACTCCTTTACCTGTGATACAAGTTGCTGCTTTTGGGTCAGGTTCATGGAAAGCGAAACCATCTCCCTGTTTTTCATGTCAAGGGCTCCTTTTATGCGCGTCTTTTCCAGTTCCTGAACGGCAATTTTTAGCTTAAACTTGTGGTAGTAAAGTATCGAAATAATAAGGACAAGAACCGTGAATATCAAAGAAAACCCAAGAAAAATACTTCGTATGTACGCCTTTTGCCTGTATATTTCATATTGTTTTTCTGCCTGATCAATCTGGTTCTGGGCTTCTATATGATGTATCTGTCTTTGCTTTTTAAGGTCGAAAATGCTATCCTTACAGTTGGTATATTGCTGAAAATAATCGAATGCCTGCTGGTAATCCCCTTGATCCTTATACAGTTGACTCAGGTTTTCATATACCTTCATCTCTGTCGACAGAAATCCTTGTTTTTTCGCAATTGCAAGGCTTTCGAAAAGAGTTTTCTTTGCTTCTTCATAGTTGCCCAGCTTCATCAACGATTCTCCTTTGTTACTCAGGATTGAAGCTACCGCTTTCATCTGTTTCTTTACAATACTGATACTATAGGATTTTTCAAGCAGTGCTATAGCCTCCCTGTAGTTGCCATTTGCATTATTTACGTCGGCCATATTGTTGTATGCACATCCTATAAGTGTACTGTCCTTCTGTTCTATTCCGGCTTCGAGCAGCTTCTGATAATAATACATTGCGCTATCAAGCTGGTTTTTATATAAATAAACAACACCCATAAGATTAATCAGCTTTGGGATATCCTCTGAATAGTTGTACTTTTCAGCCAGCAACATAGCCCTTTTTATGTATTTCAGAGCAGATTCAAACTCATTGTTGAAGATAAACACACTTCCAAGTCCCGCACTGCAATACACCATCAACCTGTAAATCCGGTTTTTTTCCGCTATCTGATAACCTTTCATGTAATATTTCTGGGCATTGACATAATCATCCAACCCGTAATACAACTCTCCCAATTGATAGCAGGCTGAAGTCATATGCTCAGGCTGATTCTGCACTTCGGCTATAGTGAACGCTTTTTTGTACTGTATAAGGCTTTGTGTTACAGAATCTATTATAGAATATTCGTAAGCAAGGTCAAGGAGAACAGCCGCTTTATCCGTTACTTTGGATTGTTCCAGCTTCTTCTGCAGAAGGAGGATTTCCTTCATGGAACTCTGTCCGAAACCATAGGTATGAACCAGGAAGGATAATAAAAAGAGGGCAATAATCTTTGCTGAAGGTGCTTCTGGCCACGACAATCCAATCAGATGACCCTTTGGTTTGGGTTCGCCTGACAGGTTGATTCCTGGTTTGGTTCGCCGGTTAAGATTACCGAATCTTTTTATTCGCTGTTTCACAGACAAGAGTTTTTCAACCAGCGTTGTTTTCCCCGATTGTCGTGGCCCAGTGATGGTTACAACAGCGTACTTCCTGCTGAAGTACAATGCTTTTGCCTCGATATCTCGTTGAATCATAGTACAAATTCATGCAATAATTCATTTGAATTGCAAATTTACAATTTTTCTTGTATTGCACTGTGATTCAACGAGAAGCTTAGGAGGTTGAGAAAGTTTTGAAGGTTGAGTTGTTGATTCGTTTAGTCGTTCCTGCGTTCAGTCGTTCCTTCGTACAGTCGTTCCTTCGTACAGTCGTTCTTTCGTACAGTCGGATTAAAACATGACAGATTCATCCGGAACCGATTCTGCGCTGATCAGCGGGATTTGCGGGAAACTTTTCTCTTAAAAGCATTCAACGTTGGCACCAGGGGATCAGCATGGTCCGATTTATTCAGGTATTTCAAACAACACATTTTGAATTTGATATATATTATTAATTTATAGTCCGTTGGTATTTATTTCTTTGTTCTTCCCTTTTTCTTAGATGTGCTTTCATTAGGTAATGCTTTCAGAGCATCTTTCGCATTTAGCGATGTTACCACTTTTTTACCGGTTTTCGCTTCTAACTCCAGCCTGGCAA
>CAZJZF010000072.1:0-8753 GCA_964550385.1 uncultured Lentimicrobiaceae bacterium
TCACTACCCCAAGGTTCACCATTTCATGCACTGTATCAGCATAATACAAAGGGATTAGGATACGCTCCCGCTGCCCCGGATCTTCATCAACCGGACCGGATTCGTCCCGCTCCTTCATGGCAATACGTCGTGCACCCCGTTGTGCGGAAAACGAGGCAATGGTACAGGTAACCAGTATCATCACGATGGTACCATTCAGAATGCTTTCACCCAGCAAACGGATGGGTTCCCCCAATGCATCGTAACCAATTACCACATTGTAGCCCACAAGCACGGCTGCCAGGGTAGCGGCTGCCTGAGCATTGCTGAGGCCAAAGATTACCTTTCGCTCATCCGATGACATTCTGAATGATTTCTGGGTGATCCAGGCTGCGATAAACTTGGCAAGAGTAGCAACAAGAGTCATCACAGCAGCTACGAGCAGGGTGTCCCAATCCTTGAAAAAAGCCCTGTAATCCACCAGCATCCCTACCCCGATCAGAAAGAAGGGGATAAAAATGGCATTGCCCACAAACTCAATCCTGCTCATCAATGCTGAAGTTGAAGGGATGAGCCGGTTGAGTGCCAGTCCGGCCAGAAATGCTCCTATAATACCTTCTATTCCAGCCAGTTCAGCCATTACAGCGCCCAGAAATACCATCACCAAAACAAAGATATACTGAGTGACCTTATCTTCAAAATGCTTAAAAAACCATCTGGCAATCAAGGGAAAAAGAACCATTATCAACACACTGAACACCACCACGGATACTGCAAGGTTGATCCAGAAAGCCTGGTCTGCCTCTCCATGCGCCATTCCAACTATAACGGCAAGCACCAGAAGGGCCAGGGTGTCGGTAATGAGGGTGCCTCCCACCGCAATGCTTACTGCCCTGTTTTTGGCAAGGCCATATTTGCTGATAATGGGATAGGCAATCAGTGTATGGGAGGCGAACATGCTGGCCAGCAAGATGGATGTATTCATTGGAAATCCAAGGAGGTAATATCCAACTGCAATACCCAGTCCCATCGGAATCAGGAAGGTAAGGATTCCAAACCACAGGCTCCGAACACTGTTTTTCCGGATGCGCACCAGGTCTAACTCCAGGCCTGCAAGAAACATTATATAAAGCAAGCCGGCCGTACCTGACATCACGATGCCGCTATCGCGAAGAATCAGATTGAAGCCATTGGGTCCGATTACAGCTCCGGCAATGATCAGTCCGAGCAGATGGGGGATTTTGAGTTTGTTAAGGATAATCGGAGCAAACAGAATGATGAGGAGGATGATAAGAAATTTGAGCACCGGGCTTGCCAGAGGCAGCGTAAGATCGGCAACAGAGAGCAGGATCATTGGTTTTCGGGTTTGAATTTTCCGATTTTTACAAAATTCTTAAATCCTCCAAGGGTTTTGGATCCCATCAGGTGGTTCTCTATCCACGACAGCAGTCTGTATTTGGGTTTTTCATGCCGATGGGGGCGACGGTTCACCGGGTATTTGAACCCATAATCCAGCTGTTCCTGCCAGTTCAGGCGACTTATCCAATCCCGCATTACAGCTGGATGTGTTCCCTGATAGCGTGGAATGCGACCCAGGGGGCCATAGTCGAAATCGTAATATTTCTGTGCCGTCATCTCAGCAACTTTTTCAGCACCTTTGTGGATGGTATCAAGAGCCTGGGTCTTTTTCCGCATTAGCTCAGGTGGCCTTACCCAGCCATAATGGAATATGCGGGCGGGGGTTTCGATCACTTTCAGCTTTAAAGTCCCTTCCTGCTGGCGGTAGTTTAATCCATCGAAGTGTGGGATACGCCGGAAGGATTGCGCCGATTCCCAGCTGTGGATTTCGGGATCATTGCGAATAATCCGGATTTCGCGCTTGTACCAAGAATGGGCATTGTGACAATGGTCAAAGTCGCCCCAGAAATGGTGATAGCGGAACAGAAATCCCTCAACGCGCTTGTCATCCAGGTATTTTTGACAGAATGACCTGATAAGATCATGGTCACCTTCATGAATTACCTCATCGGCCTGCAGGTACAGCAGCCAGTCGCCTGAGCAATGGCTTTTTGCCATATCGGTCTGATGGGCATTTTCCATCCCTCTGGGATACATGCTGATATCCCAGGTTGTGGGCACGATTTTCAGCTTGTCACTTGTAATGCTTTCCAATAACTCTGCAGACCGATCATCAGGATCCCCCTGCCCCAACGCAACTACAAACTCATCAACGAGCGGTAAAGCAGAAAGCACTACTTCACGGATGGGGTAAAAAAGCTTATCGGCATTCCTGGCCATCGAAAACCCGCTGATTCTCATAATTCCCTGAATGTTTGCATATTATAAAGCCTTGCATAGAGACCGTCATGATGAATCAGTTCATCGTGGGTGCCACGTTCCACCACGGTACCTTCCTGTAGCACAAGGATCAGATCGGCGTTTCGAACGGTCGACAGGCGATGGGCAATCACCAGCGAGGTGCGTTCTTTCATCAGGTTGTCGAGGGCATCCTGCACGAGTCTTTCTGATTCGGTATCCAGCGATGAGGTTGCTTCATCGAGAATCAGGATCGGAGGATTTTTCAGCACTGCCCTTGCGATGCTCAGGCGCTGCCTCTGTCCGCCCGAGAGCTTCACTCCTCTGTCGCCGATGTTGGTTTCATACCCCTCTTCGGATTGCAGGATAAACTCATGAGCGTTGGCCACTTTAGCTGCTGCCACAATTTCTTCCATGGTAGCATTTTGCACACCGAAGGCGATATTGCTGGCAATGGTATCATTGAAGAGGATTGGCTCCTGACTTACATTTCCCATCAATCCTCTCAGGTCATCGAGGTTCATGTCCTTCACGGATACACCGTCGATCATCACTGCCCCTTCCTGCACATCATAAAATCTGGGAAGGAGATCAGCCAGGGTGGTTTTCCCCGATCCGCTGGGTCCCACCAGGGCAACCGTTTGACCACGTCTGATGGTAAAATCCACGCCACGGATTACTGGTTCATCCCCGTATTTAAACCCCACATTCCTGTACTCGATGGCAGTATTGAAGCTTTTCACCGGTATAGCTCCGGAGGTGCTTTTTATTGGATTAACGGCATCCAGCACTTCACGCACGCGGTCGGATGATGCCATCCCTTTGCGGATGCTGTATTGTGCTGTTGTGAAGGTCTTTGCCGGAGGAATAATTTGCGAAAAGACCACGATATAGGCAATAAAGGTTTCAGCGGTAATGGTCCCTTTATGGCTGATAATCAGCATTCCACCATACCCTATGATGCCGGCAATGGCCACCATACCCAGAAATTCCGTGAGAGGCGCTGCCAGATACCTCCGGCGGTAGATGCGGTTCATGATGCGGGTATATTCTTCATTGCGATCGGAGAAAAACCTGCCAATACGTTCCTCGGCCACAAATGCCTTGATGACCCGCATTCCGCCCAGGGTCTCTTCAATTACAGACATCAGGCTCCCCAGCCGGGTTTGCGCTTCAAAGGATGTTTTACGCAGTGAGCGCCCCAGCAATCCGATAAAATACCCGGCTACAGGCAGCAGCACCAGAGCCACGATGGTGAGTTGCCAGCTCATGAAGAGCATCACCAACAGATAGATGATCATCTGTATCGGAGAGCGGAGGATGGCATCGAGGGCACTGAGGACAGAAGTTTCGATCTCCTGCACATCGCCCGACATACGGGTCATGAGATCCCCTTTTCTTTCGTCGGAAAAATACCCAAGAGGAAGTTGCAATATCTTGTTAAAGAGCTTGTTCCTTACATCCCGTACCACCCCGTTGCGTATGGGTGCCAGCACCCGCATGGCCAGATAGGTGAAAAATGTCCGGAAAAAGGAGGTTGCCAGCAGCAGGGAGAGAATTAAAACCAGTGCGGCTACCACCCCCCGATCGGCAATAAAACCCCCAAGGTAATAGCCGATGGCCTGTTCGATAGAGGTCATGTTGAAGCCCAGCTCAGGTGCTTCTGTTGGAATCCCCTGCATCCCAAAGGTAATCTTAAGGAAAGGAATGACCATGGCAAAGGTGAAAACCGAGAAGATCACGAATGCCAGCGTATAGATCACGTGAAGAATAATCAGCCGGCGATAGTTGCCCAGATAAGAGAATACGTGGAGGAAATCTTTCATCGGCAGTGGTTATTTCCCGGCAAGTTCCAGGTAGTTATACCCGGTATAGGTATCCGGAGACAGGACTTTAAGTTCACGCTTTACCGCTTCAGAAACATCCAGTTTCTCGATAAAATCGTGCAATATCTCTTTGGTAATGTGATGATTGCCTCTTGTAAGATCCTTTAGCTTTTCGTAGGGGTTCTGTACCCCTTCGCGGCGCAGGATGGTCTGGATGGGTTCTGCCAGGATTACCCAGTGCCTGTCGAGCACTTCGCGGATGTTTTTTTCATTTACCACCAGCTTGTCCAACCCGCGCAGCAGGCTTTTCCATGCGATAAGAGAGTGGGCAAACGGAACTCCGATGGTACGGCTCACCGTTGAATCGGTGAGGTCGCGCTGAAGCCTGCTGACGGGGAGCTTTGCAGAAAGGTGTCCGAACAGGGCATTGGCCACCCCCAGGTTTCCTTCGGAGTTTTCGAAGTCGATGGGGTTTACTTTATGGGGCATGGCAGAGGAACCCACTTCGCCTGCTTTAACCTTTTGGCTAAAGATGTTCATGGAGATGTAAGTCCATAAGTCGCGGTCGAGATCGATGAGCACCTGGTTGATGCGCATCAGCAGGTGAAACAGGGAGGCCCAACCGTCGTAATGTTCAATCTGCGTGGTTACGGCCTGCCGCTCCAGGCCGAGAGATTCAGAAAGAAACTCATTCGCAAAGCGCACCCAGTCCACTTCAGGAGAGGCTGCCTTGTGCGCATTGAAGTTTCCCGTGGCACCTCCGAATTTTCCGGTATGCCTGAAATCCTTCAGTTCACACAGCATCGGCCTGAGTCTGTTTACAAATACATAAACCTCTTTCCCCAAATGGGTTGGAGAGGCTGGCTGGCCATGGGTGTACGCCAGCATCGGGATTTCTGCCCACTCTGCCGACAAAGCCTCAAGCTTTCCAACAAGGGTATCGAGCAAAGGAATCAATACCTCCTGCTGTGCATCGCGAACCATCATCGGCATGGCTGTATTATTAATATCCTGTGAGGTAAGCCCGAAATGGACAAACTCACTGAACGGCTCCAGTGAAGTTCCCTTCAGCTTTTCACGGAGAAGATACTCTACAGCTTTCACGTCGTGATTGGTAACAGACTCAATCTCCTTCACCCTCAGGGCATCCGCATCTGAAAATTCCTTGCAGACCTGTTCAAAAAGTTGCAGATCCTCTTTTCGTATACCCACGAGTTGCGGAAGTGGCAATCTGCACAACGCTAAAAAATATTCTGCCTCAACCTTTACCCTGTAGGCGATAAGCGCTCTTTCGGAAAAAAAAGGACGGAGGGGAGCCACAGCAGCCATATACCGCCCATCGACGGGAGAAATGGCATTCAATGCATCATTTTTCATACAGTGTTGTTCTGAAGATGCAAAGGTAATGATTTTCGGGGTGCAGAGCTATAGGGTCACACCTTCGCTTTTCGCCAGTTCCCGAATTGCAGATACAACCAGGAGCTGACAGCCAGAAGAATGGCATACAGGTACTCCGCCGACCACACTCCTGCAACGCTGCCATTCCACCAGTGAGCCATCAGATATGCATAACCAAGATAGGTGACCAGGCTCACCATTTCGATAATCAGGGCAACACCGGTTCTTCCGGTTCCCGATACACCGTTGAATATTGTGAAAGCAGCTCCCAGAAAGACGGCAGCGCCTGAGATTACTCGCAATACAGGAACGGTTGCTTCAATCAGATACCACTGATCTGTATAAATCCGCAAAATCATACCGGGGGCAATTTGTACCAGTGCAACCACAGCCAGCACCGACGCGGCCGACAGGAGTGCGACACGACTCACCAGTTTTGGAATCCGTTGGTGATGACCCCGGCCAATATAGTAGCTCACCAGGGTATTGGTCGCGGATGAAAATCCCCACACGGGCAACAGCAGGATAATGTACACCGATCGTACAAGCTGGGAAACAGCAAGTTCTGTTTGTCCGAGTTTTTCTATGATCATAAAAAAGATAAACCAAACGAACAGGGAAAAGAAATTGGTGAGCATCATAGGGGATGCCACCTTGAAAATAGAGGCAAACCGGACAAAAGAGATTCGTGCCGGCTGCAAAAGGAAATATTTCCTGTAGTTACCAAGCCGCAGGGTATAGAGAGATGCCACCAGGGTAGTGGAGCCTTCTGCAATTACTGAGGCAAGGGCAGCCCCTTCAATGCCCATTTCCGGAAAGCCCATTTTCCCAAAGATCAGCACATAATCCAGAAAAACATTCACCAGGGTCATGATTACAGTAGTCCAGGTGATGATCATAGTGCGGCCGGTGGCGATATAAAATGCTCTGAAAGTGATATTGATGTAGGCAAACAAAAAACCATACACCCTGACATTTAAAAATTTCAGGCTTTCATTCTTTACATCTTCAGAGGCAAGATACCGATCAAGCAGCCAGGGCGCCAGTTCGCGAAAAAGCAGAAAAACAAGAAAAGCCAACAACCCCAGAAAGAAAAAAGCGTGGGTGTAGGTGTTGCCGAGCCCTTTAAAATCCCCTTCGCCATACCTGCGGGCCATAATGATCTGGGCTCCGATGCCAAAACCAAAGGCCAGCATCACAAAGGCAAGATAAAAAATCCCTCCGATCGCTGAAGCTCCCAGCTGCAGCTCCCCCACCCTTCCCAGAAACGCAGTATCGGTAAAAGCAATGATATTCTGTGCAATACTGCCCAGAATGATGGGAGTTCCAATGTAGAAAACTTTTCGGTAAAGGGTTTTTGTGTCGCGCTGCATTCCGGATTCTCTTGCCTTGTGCAAAGCTATCAACATTTGCCGGATTGCAGGAAAAGAAGTAGGTTTGGCCCATGAAACAGTCAAAACTCAGGATTACAGCGGTATCCTACACCAACACTGTTCCTTTTATCTATGGGCTGACAAGATTTCCTGATCTTTCCGAAAAAATCGAACTCACCCTGTTGCCACCGGCATTGTGTGCCGAAGCCTGGGAATCGGGGGCTGCCGATATCGCTCTGGTTCCGGTGGGTGCCATGCAGGAGAGCGATCTGGATCGAATGTGCTGCCAGTGGTGCATTGGTGCCGAAAGGGCGGTGGAAAGTGTTCTGCTGCTGAGCGACGAACCGATCGGGCACCTTAAAACCCTTTATCTCGACACCGAATCCCGCACCTCAGTGCTGATGACCTCCATCCTATGCAAACACCTCTGGCACATCACCCCTGAGTTGAAACCCCTGCGGATGCATGATGGCTTCAGACCCGGACCGGGGAAGGGGATGGTGCTCATTGGCGACAAAACCTTCGGGCTGGCAGACTCATACCCGCATGTCACTGACCTGGCAACTGCGTGGCAACAGCTGACCGGCCTTCCTGCAGTGTTTGCCTGCTGGCTCACCCGTGAAGATGTTTCGCCAGAAATGAGGGGGGAGATCAATGAAGCGCTTTCCTGGGGTGTATCGCACATCCGGGAAGCCGTGCAGGCATCAGCGCAAATCCGGCTCCCGGAAGAGGAAGCGGTAAGATATCTGACCGAATGTATCAGCTTCACTCTGGGAATAAGGCAGCAGGAGGCGGTAAAAACCTTTTTCGCACTTCGCCGTTCCCTGTGAATAATTATTTTTTGCAAAGCCGGTTTCAGGCAAAAGCAACCGCTATTTTTGCAGCGGAATTCAATCTTGTCATGAAGCAATTCTATTGGTATTTTATTATTGTACTGCTTATTCCGGGAGGGCTCCTAAGGTCACAGGACAGTGCTCCAACCGAAGTTGTGTTAAAGGATCATACCATCCGGGTATTCTTTGATGCTCCCTGGTTCGACCTCTCGTATGTCAGGCGACAAATCCCCTATATCAACTATGTAAACGACCGGATGGATGCAGACCTGCACGTAATTGTTACCCGAAAAAATACCGGATCGGGAGGGATGCAATACACCATTCAACTCCTGGGGCAGCAAACCCTGTTGTACCGGAAAGATGAACTGAACTTTTTCACTTATCCCTATGAAACTTCAGAAGAGGTGAGAAAAAAATTTGTTCAGAACCTCTCCCTCGGGCTGATTCCCTTCCTGATGAATACCCCATACAAGGATAGGCTGTCCATCACCTATCAGCCCGACAATGATTCGCTGACTTCTGAACCGGAAGACCAATGGAACGGATGGGTGTTTTATACCGCCATCAATGGCTGGATGTCGTTTCAGGAGACCTACCAGAACATGAACATCTGGTCGAACTTCAACATCTCACAAATCAAAGACCGTTGGAAACACCAGTTCTGGTTCAGCAACAACTACAACGAATCCAATTACATCCTTACCGACAACCGAACCTACCGAAATATTACCCGTTCATGGGGTGCACACAACCGGAGTGTGCTGGCACTGGGTGAACACTGGTCGATAGGAGAATCGGCCGGATCAAGCGCATCTACCTATTCCAACCTCAAACTGAATGTGTACCTTCAGCCAGCCATCGAATACAATATCTACCCCTACAGCCAGTCAAACGAGCGAAGATTTGGACTTAATTACTCTATCGGCCCGCGGTACAACATCTATGTAGATACCTCCATCTATAATAAAACCAAGGAGTTATTTCTAAGGCAAACCTTCAGCCTGAAGTATTATATCATCAAATCG
>CAZJZF010000073.1:0-8725 GCA_964550385.1 uncultured Lentimicrobiaceae bacterium
TGATTGCTCTGGGAGCCATCATTCTGATTTTTGGCGGGTACTTTGGTTACCAAAGATTTATAAAGCTTCCGAAGGTGCGTGAGGCACAGGAAAAGATGTATGTGGCAGAGCGCTACTTTGCCCAGGACAGCCTTACCCTTGCCCTCAACGGCGACGGATTGAACCTGGGTTTTCTGGATATCATCGACGATTACGGCCGTACTCCGGGTGGCAATCTTGCCCGGTACTATGCAGGCGCTATCTATCTGAAGCAGGGAAACTTCACTGAATCCATCAAGCTGCTGAAGAAGTTTAAAAGCGACGACCCGATGGTGTATCCCACTGCCCTCAGGATGCTGGGAGATGCCCATCTGGAACTCAACAAAACGGCTGAAGCGGTAGAATTCTATCTGGAAGCTGCCGAAAAAGCCAACAACGAACTGCTTACCCCCGAATACCTGATGCGCGCCGGAAACACCTACGAGGTGATGAAGGAGTATCAGAAAGCGCTGGATACCTATAACCGAATCAGGAAGGAGTATCCTACCAGTTTCCGGTCCAACAGCATCGAAAAGTACATTGCCAGGGTTGAAATGTACCTGGCACACGGAACCGGGAAATAAAACCTCCCGCGCATAATGGCAAAAAAGAAGAACCTCTCTGATGTGGCAGGGGTGCATTTGCAGGATCCCGGCTCTGTACGCATAGCAATTCTCACCTCAGCCTGGAATCCTGAAGTTACCAACGCTCTCGAAAAAGGTGCCATCAGCTACCTCACCGAAAACGGTATTAAAAAGAAGAACATCCTCCGGCAGATAGTTCCGGGAAGCTTTGAGCTCCCCCTGGCAGCGCAACTCATGTTCGAGCGAATGGATATCGACGGGGTGGTATGCCTGGGATGCATCATACAGGGGGAAACCCGTCATTTTGAGTTTATTGCCCACGCGGTTGCCAAGGGCATCATGGAGGTAAATCTGAAGCACAATGCCCCGGTAAGCTTTGGGGTGCTTACAACCGATACACACGAGCAAGCCACAGCACGCGCCGGTGGAAAACACGGGAACAAAGGTGTAGAGGCGGCAGCAGCCGTGCTTTCGATGCTTGCCCTGAAACAGGAGTCGGAAAAACTACCCTGGCAGGTGTAACACACCGGTGTGCCAACACCATTTATATTATGATGCCTGAATCTGAACATCATCCGAGTTTGCGCATAGTTTTCATGGGAACTCCGGAGTTTGCTGTGCCCATCCTGGAGAGTCTTTATCAATGCCATCATAGGGTTGTTGGGGTAGTTACCGTTCCCGACAAACCCGCAGGAAGGGGGAGGAAACTTCACAGCAGCGCTGTGAAGGAGTGTGCTCTGGCGCTGAAGCTCCCTATTGCACAGCCCGTAAGCCTACGTGACCCGGCATTTTTGGAAATGCTGCGCCAATGGAATCCGGATCTGATTGTGGTGGTGGCTTTCAGGATGCTGCCCAAAGAAGTGTATGCTTTCCCCCCCCTTGGCAGTATCAATCTGCACGCCTCCCTCCTCCCCTTGTATCGGGGCGCTGCGCCCATCCAGCGAGCCATAATGAACGGCGAAAGGGTAACAGGCCTTACCACTTTCATTCTGGATGAAAAGACCGATACAGGCGCTCTATTGCTGCAGGAATCCATGGATATCGGGGCAGATGAAACGGCAGGAGAACTGCACGACAGAATGATGATATGCGGAGCAAACCTTGTATTGAAAACCGTTGATCTTATTGCACAGGGCAATATTATGGCCTTGCCACAAGTCACCAGCCCCGGCGATGTCCTTCCTGTGGCACCAAAAATTTTGAAAAGCGACTGCCAGATCCGCTGGAATGATCCAGCCTGGCAGGTGTATAACCATATCAGGGGACTCTCCCCTGTGCCAGCAGCCTTTACTTTCCTTACCCATCCCATTCAAGGTGATATGGTGCTTAAAATCTACCGGAGCGCTCTTCTGCCGTTAGAGTCAAGCCCCTCCAAACCCTGCACCCTTGCCTCAGATGGCAAAACCTGCATGAAAATAAACCTCACCGACGGAGTCATTTCACTGCTGGAAGTGCAGCTTCAGGGTAAAAAAAGGATGAGAACAGAGGAGTTTCTAAGGGGATTTCCTATTCTGGATGGGTGGGAACTGAAGTTAAATGGCTGATTCGCCATCCGCATTACCACTGTAACTCCTCTGAAAACAAGCGACTTATTAACAAAATGACCGTTTTTTCAACAAAATAAGGGGTTTTAGAAGATTTTTCTTGACTTTTTCCTTATTTTACTTATATTTGCTAGGCTTAATAATCTTATTAGTCATTAAAACCAGAAGAAGATGAACAAGGCAGAACTTATCGAAGCCATTGCTGCAAAGGCAAACTTAACCAAGGTCGATGCAAAGAAAGCACTTGATGCTTTCGTGGGTGTAACCCAGGATGCTCTCAAAAAAGGCAACAAGGTAGCCCTCGTGGGATTTGGCACCTTCGGTGTTGCTGAAAGGCAAGCCCGTAAAGGCCGCAACCCCCTCACCAACCAGGTGATTGACATCAAAGCCAAAAAAGTGGTTAAGTTCAAAGCCGGAAGCGAACTGGCCAAGGTTGTTAAGTAATTCCATTCCGATGGAATTCTGGAAGTCCCGATGGCCATCGGGACTTTTTTTTTCAACACAATGTAACAGGCACCCCAAACCTGCGTTATATTTGCATGATATCGGAACAAAGATGATAGACCTGGATAAACTCCTGCATATAAAAAGGGACAAACAACCTCCGGCACAGGGCAAGGTGCTCATCAGCAATCCTCTGCTCAACGATTTCTTTTTCAGACGGAGTGTGGTGTTACTGGTTGACCATGGAGAGGAGGGTTCATTTGGCGTAATCCTGAACAAGCCATTGGATCTGAAGCTCCAGGATGTTACTACTGCCTTTTCGGCATTGAATACCCACGTTTATCTCGGAGGTCCGGTAAAAGCCGATGGGATGTTCTTTCTGCACCGCCTGGGAGGTCTGTTACCCGGCAGTGTTGGTATAACCCAGGGACTTTGGTGGGGCGGTGATACAGAGATTCTGGAACAGATTCTCAGCGATCCCACCTTCGCCAGGGAAGACCACGTTAGGTTTTACCTCGGATATGCCGGTTGGGTTACCGGCCAGCTTGATCAGGAGATGCAAAATAAATCGTGGGTACTGGCAGACATTGACCCTGATGAGGTGATTGGAAAGGCAAGCACTGACCTGTGGACGCTGAAGGTTAAATCGTTGGGGAAAGAGTATGATCCCTGGCTCAGGTTCCCGGCTGACCCTTCCTTAAATTAGGCTGTTTGTTGAATCATTGCCATCAACTCCTCCAGGCTGATGAGCTTCACCCCCATTTTCTCAGCTTTTTCCCTTTTTGCAGGCCCCATATTCTCCCCAGCTACCACATAATGGCAGGCTGCAGAAACTGCTGAAAGCACCCTGCCTCCGTTTTTCCGTATAAGGTTCTGCATCTCTTCCCGCGAATACCCTTCAAATACGCCACTTACCACAAAACTGAATCCCGACAATGCATCTGAATCGGCACCAGGCACCTCTGTTATCCGCTTCATCTGCAAACCGGCAGCAGCCAATCTCCTTACAATCACGCGATTTTCCTCCTCTGCAAACCAGGCAATCACACTCGCTGCAATACGCTCACCGATTTCCGGCACCTGCTGCAATTCCTCCAGTGAAGCAGCAGCAAGCTTCTCAATGTCCGGAAAGTTTTCCGCCAGATTTCTTGCCACAGTTTCACCTACATACCGGATTCCCAATCCAAACAACAACCGCTCATACGGAATCTTCTTCGATTCTTCAATCCCTGACAGGATATTGCTGACGCTTTTCTCTTTCAAGGCAATTCTTCGCGTTTTCCCTGAAGGCAGGTCAATATATTCTCTGTCAAGCCCCAGTATCTTTTCCCGGGTGAGGTCGTACAGATCGGCAGGAGAATGGACAAGCCCCGCATCATACAGCAATTCTGTTTTCCCTTCGCCCAGACTTTTGATGTCCATGGCTTTTCGGGAGATAAAGTGCTCGATGGCTCCTTTTATGCGGGGAGGGCATTTTTCGTTGGGGCAGAAGTGCTGGGCTTCGCCTGCATTTCTTTGCAACGGGGTTCCACAGGCGGGACATTTTTCGGCAAACACTACCGGTTCGGCAAACAGATCGCGGGAGCCCTTTTCCACCCCTGCAATTTTTGGGATAATATCGCCCCCTTTTTCCACCTGCACCCTGTCGCCATGACACAATCCAAGGTTTTGGATGATATCGGCGTTGTGAAGACTTGCCCTTTGTACCGTTGTGCCTGCAAGCAAAACGGGCTCAAGAATCGCAACCGGCGTTACTGCACCCGTGCGGCCTACCTGAAAATCCACACCTAAAAGCCGGGTAACAGCACGTTCCGCCTTGAATTTGAAGGCTACAGCCCATCGGGGCGATTTGGCAGTAAAACCCAGCTCCTCCTGCACTGTGGTTTCATCAATCTTAACCACCACTCCATCGGTTTGAAACGGCAGCTTTTGCCTGGCAGTATTCCAGTGCCCGATGAAGGTCCATACTTCCTCAATAGAATTGAAAACACCGTACTGCGGAAACACTCTGAATCCCCAGGAAGCGGCCATAGTGAGATTTTCTGAGTGCCTTGAGACCGGTAGTGTATCTCCCAGAAGATGGTACAGGTAGCAATCCAGTGGCCGCCGGGCCACCTGAGCGCTGTCCTGCATCTTCAGCGTGCCGGCGGTAGCATTTCTTGGGTTGGCGAATGGAACATCCCCGTCCTCTTCCCGCTGCTGGTTAAGCGCTCTGAAACCATCTACGGGCATCACCACCTCCCCTCTGATCTCGAAAGCATCAGGGTAGTCTGATCCCTGCAACTGCAATGGAATGCTGCGGATGGTGCGTATATTGGCGGTTACTTCGTCACCTTTTTCACCATCGCCACGGGTAACTGCCCGTACCAGCCTCCCCTGCTCATAATGCAGGGATATGGCAACACCGTCGAATTTCAGCTCGGCTATGTAATGAAAGGGCTGACGGGTAAGTTTCCGAACCCGCTGGTCGAAATCCCTGAGCTCTTCAAGACTGTAAACATTGGATAACGAGAGCATTGGCCGGATATGGACAAAAACAGGGAATTCCCGGGTTATCTCCCCACCCACCCTGACGGTAGGAGAATTGGGATCATTAAAATCGGGCCAAGCCTTCTCCAGCGCTTCCAGCTCCTTCATCAGCATATCAAAATCATAATCGCTGATTAACGGGTCTGCCAGTACATAATACCGGTAATTATGATCGTTCAGCTCAGACCTGAGCTGCTCAATGCGCTGTTTTGCCTGCTGTGCATCCATGGTTTTAATACCTGGTAATGGTGAACTCGGTACGGCGGTTCTGTGCCCTCCCCTCCTCTGTGCGGTTGTCGGCAATGGGAATGGTATCTGCATAACCCTTAAACGACAGCCGTGCCACATCAATCCCTTTTGCCACAAGGTAGTCGGCAACTGCCTTGGCCCGGTTTTCCGAAAGGGTTTCGTTGTGCTTTCGGGTGCCAATGTTATCGGTATGACCACCAATTTCGATATGAATTCCGGCATTCTTCTTTAACAGCTCCGCAAGTCGGTCAAGCTCAACCCTTGACTCGGGTTTCAGGGTAAACTGGTCTGTGTCGAAAAAGATATTCCGCAATACCACCGACTCCCCTTTTTTAATGGGTTGAAGTGGAATGTCTTTGAGGAAAGGTTTCTGGTAGCTGCTTTCTCCCTTCAGTGCACAATGGTCGGAGTAGAAGAGGTAACCATCGCGGCTCACATTAAGGGCGTAGCTCTTTTCCGAAGGCAGAGTAACCAGGAAGTCCCCCGTTTCGGGATTCGACCAGGAGTTGTACACGATGTTTCCTGATTCAAGATCTATCAGCTCGAAGTTCGCTTCCAGCGGTTTGGTCGATTCGGCATCATACACAACGCCTCTGAGGTAGGTAACGGGCCACGGGCGCAGGGAGGGATCGAGTTCAAAGCTGTAAATATCCAACCCCCCGTAACCCCCTTCACGGCCGCTGGCAAAATAGCCGTATTTTCCGCTTCCGGAGATTACAAACCCCGACTCATCTTTACCGGTATTGAGTGGATATCCGAGATTTACAGGATTGCCCCACTCTCCACCGGGTTGCCGCCGGCACATAAACACGTCAAGCCCACCCATGCCGGTGTGTCCATCGGAGGAGAAATAGAGGGTCTGCCCGTCGGGATGGATGAATACCGACATCTCCCTGCCGGGAGTATTGATATGATTGCCAAGAGGCACGGGCACTTTCCAATATCCTTCTTCATTGCGGGTGGTATAGAAAATATCGGAGTTTTCCTTACCCACCGACCTGATAAAATACAAGGTGCGTCCATCAGCATCCAAAGCAGGTTGCGACTCCCACCGGCTCGTGTTTACAGGGGCTCCCAGGCTTACTGCGGTAGTCCAGTTCGTGGCAGTCCTCCATGCAAGAAAAAGGTCGCAGCTTCCGTAACCCTTCAGTCCGTTGCCATACTGACCCGAAATCTCACACATGGTATAAATGATGAGCTGCCCGTCGGGGGATATGGTGGCAGCTCCCTCGTTGAACTGTGTATTTACAGGTTTCCCGATATTTTTGGAGGGCTGCCAAAGGTAATCACGAAACTGGCTGAGGTAGAGGTTTTCGTCCATTCTGTCGCGTTGCGTCTGAGAGGCATCGGCACGGGTATACAGCAGCCATTTTTCATCAACGGTAAGGCTTGGATGGTACTCATCCAGCTCGGTATTGACACCGCTTCCCAGATTGACAGGGTTGAAATCCACAGGATTCTTCATGGCCTTCTGGGCGAAAAGGCAGTTACCGATGCTGCGTTCGGCATTGGCAAGGGTTTGGGGATTGGTGACCTTAAGGGATTGCAGCCGGTTGAGCATCACCAGAGCATCCTGGTAATCTCCCTGCCGGATATACAAATCGGCAAGATTCACCAGGTTAGCCGGATAAAAACCCGGATTGATGGCTACAGCGTACTCCAGGGCAACAATGGCGAGGGAATCCTTCCCGGGGGAGTCCATGCAGATTTCTGCCAGAAGAATATAGGCTTCAATGAAGGAAGAATCGGCTTTGATGGCTTTGCTCACATAGGCATAGGCCTGGGTTATATCCCCCAGCTCATAGCTTTCAACAGCCTTGTTCATCTGCGAAACGGCCTTGCGGTTCCTTGAGGTCCACGACTGCTGGGCTGACACATTGAACGTCAGAAAAAGAATAAAGAAAAATAAGAGAAATTGGCGCATCTGCGTTTGAGATTATCCGTTAAGAACGCCATGACATAAGGGGTATTTCAGGGAATCCCGATATATTTGTGGCTTTGCAAAGATAACATCCACCGGGGATTTTTCAGGATATAATCCGTAAGAACCGGAGTAATTTCACTGCTTACCGACCATTCCGGCTGCAGATAAAGTTTGCAACGGGGAGTTACAAAAGCTGCATTGTGTTCCGCCCATGCCAGGTCGGCCGGAGTTTCTACCACTACTTTAAGTTCATTAACCCTGGCAAATATTTCAGGCAGAGGAGGTTGCTGCTCCTTGGGCGACAAACAGATCCAATCCCAGGTGCCTGAGACGGGATGGCTTCCTGAAGTTTCGAGGAAAGTATCAAATCCAAGTGTTTTTAATTCGGTAGTAAGGGGCGTCAGATCATTCATCAACGGTTCGCCTCCAGTGATAAGAACAGCAGGAATACCAAATGCCATTACCTGATCAAGTATTTCACCGAGTGGTTTATGAGGCCAGCAGTCGGCTTTCCACGACTCTTTCACATCACACCAATGGCAGGCAAGGTCACAGCCAGCCAGGCGAATAAACACGGCTGCTTTACCGGTATGGTACCCTTCGCCCTGAAGTGAGGCAAAGATCTCCATTACCGGAAGGGGGGCTTTTGAATAATGGGCATCCTCGGCAGGAGTACCGCCAGAAATTGTCATCCGTAGATCTCTTTTTTTGCAGCCTTAAGGGTATTTTGCAGCAGGGATGCAATGGTCATGGGACCAACACCTCCAGGGACAGGGGTAATCATCGATGCTTTTTTTGCAACTTCTTCAAAATCAACATCACCCGTAAGCCTGAAACCGCTTTTGGTATCTGAGGCAGGAATTCTGTGGATCCCCACATCAATCACCACTGCACCCTCTTTCACCATATCGGCGGTAACGAAGCCTGGAATACCGATAGCAGCAATAATGATATCCGCTTCCCGGACGATATCGGCCAGGTTGGCTGTTTTACTGTGGCACAGGGTTACTGTGGCATCACCCGGAGTGCCTTTCTGTGACATCAGGATCGATACCGGTGAACCCACAATATGGCTACGGCCAAGTACCACACAACGTTTTCCGGCGGTCTCAACCTTGTAGCGGCGCAGTAATTCCATAATGCCATGAGGGGTGGCCGGCACATAGCAGGGCAACCCAAGAGCCATCCTGCCAACATTCACCGGATGAAAACCGTCTACATCTTTTTCGGGAGCCACCGCCTGCAACACTACATTGCTGTTGATATGGGGCGGCAAGGGCAACTGGATGATAAAACCGTCCAAATCGGGGTCTTCATTCAGAAAATCGATTACCCCCAGCAGCTCATCCTGGGTGGTCTCAGCAGGGAGTCTGTAAACCGTTGAGGTAAAACCTGCCGCCTTAGCCTGTTTCTCTTTGCTGGCCACATAAGTT
>CAZJZF010000074.1:0-6134 GCA_964550385.1 uncultured Lentimicrobiaceae bacterium
ACCGGGATTTACCATTGGCGACAATTACGCCTGGTTCATCGACAACATCAGGGTGATCGGAGCAATATCAGAGTTGACGCCACCTGTTATAGTTATTAATCCACCGGTTTTACAAGACACGGTATATTCTGCCGGCCCGTTTGTGATCAGTGCAACGATTACGGATGCCTCAGGTATTGATACCGCAATGGTAATTTATACGGTAAATGCGGGAACACCTGATACCATCGGGATGGTTAATGTAAGCGGCAGCTTGTTTTCAGGCTCGATTCCGGTCCAGCCATTCAATTCAAACGTTTGCTATAAAATCGTAGCGGTCGACGGATCAGTTTCGCAAAATACCGGCTATGCACCTTCACTTGGATGCATAAGTTTCTATACCAAGCAGGCTATGATGGGAACCTACACAATTGGGGGTACAGGAGCAGATTACGCGACGGTGACTGCGGCGGTTACAGCCTTAACCACCAGTGGAGTAAGCGGACCTGTGGAATTTCTTATAGCACCGGGAACCTATACCGAACAGATTACCCTGACTGCAGTGGTCGGTATGGATCCTGTCAATACAGTTACTTTCAGAAGTGCGAACAACGACAGCACTTCAGTTACTTTGCAGTATACGGCAACCGGAACCACTAATAACTGGACAGTTCGATTAAGCGGCGCCAGCTATTTCATTTTCAGGAAATTGACAATTAGGGCTTTGAGTACCTCTTACGGCAGAGTGGTTGAAATGATTAACGGTTCAATGTATAATCTTTTTGCAAACAACAGGCTGATTTCAGCCGGAACAAGCACATCCACAACAGCATGCGTTTATGATTACACTACCCTGAATCATTACAATACCTACCTGAATAATTACATGCAGGGAGGATATTACACCATCTACATTTATGGTGTCAACACTACATCATGGCAGAAGGGAACTGTGATACAGGGAAATGAGATCGTAGGGTCCTATTATTATCCGATATATGTATACTATACAGACTCAACCCAGATCATTGGCAATTATATACATTCAGGAACTGCTGCCTATTCTTATGGAATATCGGCTTACTATATCAATAACCAGTACAGGATTGTCGGAAACAGGGTTGCTATAACTGCTACCTCAAGTTCAGCCTGTTACGGGATCAGAGATTACAACGGCAACTACACTTCCTACAATCCAACCCCAACCGGATACGGGCTGGTGGCAAACAATATGGTGAGTATAACAGGAGGAACGGGCGCTCATTACGGATTGTACGCCTATTACTGCAATGGTACAGAGTATTACTACAACAGCATCAGTGTTACGGGGGGGTCAACTTCATCCAGGGCATTGTATCAGGCCAACACGGCATCCAATACTCTTGGACAGAAGTTTGCCAACAACATTTTCTCAATTACAAGTGGTGGATTCAGTGCCTATTTCAGCACACCGGCTCAGGTAACCTCGTCGGATTACAACGACTTGTACAGCAATTCAACCACAACATTTGCTTACTGGAATGGAAATATTGCCTCATTGGCGGCATTGCAGACAGCCAGCGGTAAAGAGACTAATTCAGTGAGTATTCTGCCCCCGTTCACTTCAACCCATGATTTAACTTTAAATAGCACTACCTTATCTGGTAAAGGTACTTACGTGGCTGCTATTACTTATGACTTTTTTGGCAAACCCCGGCCACAGGCTCCAACCATTGGGGCTTATGAGATGCCCCTCATACCAAAGGATGCCGGTGTTTCGGCTTTTGTAACGCCCACTTCCCAGTCTGTAATAGGGGAGGCCTCCACTGTGCCGGTTACCGTTACCATTAAAAACCATGGTACAGATACCATTACTACGGTAAATGTCTACTACATGGTTAATAACGGCACCCCGGTGATGGCCACATACACCGGCCAGCTGGTTCAGTTCCAGACAGCAAACGTTGTTTTTACACCTTTTATCTCTCCTGCAGGAAATGTAAACGTTGCTGCCTGGACGTCCCTTCCGGGGGATACCAATACCTTCAATGATACGGCATGGGTAACCTATTACGGCATACCCCTGTTTGATGCAAAGATGAAACGGATTATTCCTTATGCCGACCCCTGCGGACTGAATCTTGAAACGGTCAGTGTGGTGATAGTGAATAATGGGTCTGCGACCATCCCGGCGAACTTCCCGGTTTCTTATAAGCTCGATAATACCTCTACGGTGGTAACCCATACAGTACCTGATTCAATACCGGTGAACGACAGTCTCATCTATTCGTTCCCCACACCCGTGAACCTGACAGCCACGGTTGACACCACCTTCAAATTGTTTGCATGGGTAGCACTTACGGGGGACTACGTACAAACCAACGATACTACCAGTCTTGATATTGAATCGAAAACGGTTCCTCCACCCCCCACGGTAACCACTCCGGTGAATATCCCTTACGGCGCCCAGGCTACCCTGAATGCCACCAGTACTTTACCGGTAATCTGGTATGCCTCAGATACTTCAACCGTTAAACTCGACACGGGCTATACCTATGTTACTCCCTATTTGTTCGATACCACTACTTTCTGGGTTCAGGCCGGAACTGCCCTTGGGTCCCCTTCTTCACTGGCCACAGGTACCCAAACCAGCAATTATGCCGCTTCCCAAACCCGTGGGTTTCATTTTACAGCTCCTGTTGATATGATAATTACCGAACTCATGGTACCCAATACTGTTACATCAGGCACCCAATATATCCAGGTCGTCAAGTTTTCAGGGTATCCGGTGGTTTATCCCGGTGGCAGTCCCTTTACCACCATTGCCACTGTTACCAATGCTCCGTTCAATGTTCCCCAACCCGTCAATATTGTAATTCAGGCAGGGGATGAGATCGGGATTATTGGTGGTTCCAACTCCACCGGTACAACCATGAACATGTCCTATGGGTCTGCTCAGCAACCATCCGCTATCGGTAGTATTCCGGTTGTTTTAACACGGTTGGTTTACCAGAGTCCGCTTGTGTCCGGACTGGCTCCTTCAGGGTCAATAGGTCTTGAAGTTGCTGCGGCGATTGGCAGAATTGATGTTAAATATGTGATAGGTGGAACCGGATGCCCGAGTGTGAGGGTACCGGTTGTGGTGAATACGGCCCTGCCTCCGCCTGTAGATGCCGGGATTGACGCAGTGCTGAATCCCGTGGTTAATACAACCTCCGGAACACCAACACCGATTACCGTAAGTTTAAAAAACTTCGGAGTGGATACCCTGTTCAGTGCCAATATCGTATGGTCATTGAACAATGTGATACAGGACACCTTCCCCTGGACGGGTTCATTGCCTTATAATCAAACGGCTGCTGTTACCATTGATACCGCATCGTTTGCGGGAGGTACTTACTGTATCAAATCATGGACATACCTGCCCAACGGGGTTACCGATTCGGTAAATACCAACGATTCAACGGTTTCATGCTTTAATGCCTGTATGGCAGGCACCTACACCATTGGTCCGGCTTCAACCGGAACATACGACTTCAATACCTTCAATTCGGCAGTAAGTACTTTGGTTGCCTCAGGTATCTGCGGCCAAATCGTTTTTGATGTGTATCCCGGTACTTACACCGAGCAGGTTACCATCCCGCAGATCAATGGCATGGACATCAACAACACCGTCACCTTCAGGGGAACCGGCGACAGTACCCAGGCGATATTGGAATTTTCTGCTTCGAGTACTTCCAACTGGACCCTGCGCCTTGATGGTGCCGACTACATCCGGTTTGAGAAGTTGACGATCAAGGCACTGAATGCTACCACAGGCCGCGTAGTGGAATTGATCAACGGGGCACTAAACAATCGGTTTGAGCACAACCAGCTTATATCGGCAGGAACATCCTCTTCAACCACTGCCTGTATCTACGATTACAATACGCTCAATCACTACAATGTCTACTTGAATAATTACATGAAAGGCGGGTACTACGGGATGTACATTTATGGTATCAGCTCAACCTCATGGGAAAAAGGAACTGTAATCAAGGGAAATACCATCCGGGGAACCTATTACTATCCGATTTATGTGTATTATGGTGATTCTGTTGAAGTTATCGGAAATCTGGTTGACAGTGTTACCGGTACCTATTCCTATGGGATTAATGTGTACTATACCAATAACTATTACCGTATTGTTGGCAATACCGTAAAAATTGCAGGAACTTCCGGTATTTCCTATGGCATCAGGGATTATTACTGCAACTACTTCTCCTACAATGCCAATCCAACAGGTTTTGGACTGGTTGCCAACAATATGGTGAGCATTTCGGGCAGCACCTCCGGCCATTATGGAATGTATGCCTATTATAATAATGGTACAGAGTACTACTATAATACAGTTCACATAACCGGTGGTTCTGCGACGTATTATGCACTATACCAGGGGAATACCGCATCCAATACCCTGGGGCAGAAGTTTAAAAACAACAGCTTCTCCAATACAGCAGGAGGCTATGCGGCTTACTTTGGCACCCCAGCCTCTGTATTAGCCTGCGATTACAACAATTACTATTCTTCATCCAGCAACCTTGCCTATTGGGGAACCGCATGTACAACTCTGGCAGCGCTGAAAACGACCAGTGGTACCAATGCCAACTCCCATAATCTGAATCCTCCAGTCAAAGCGGTTCATGATCTTCACCTGGCAAACACCCTCTTATCATCCCTGGCAACTCCCATAGCCACGGTTACCACCGATATCGACGGGGATCCACGCGGTACACCTCCCACCATCGGTGCCGACGAAATACCCCTGATACCCAAAGATGCCGGGGTTACCGCAATCATTACTCCGGGAACCCTTACCAACGAAGGGCAAACCTATCCGGTGCAGGTTACCGTAACCAATTTCGGTACGGATACCCTTTTTACCATGGATGTTCAGTATACCATCAATAATGGTACACCGGTAACCGTTCAGTTTTCCGACACCCTGCTTACGGGTGATACTGCCAATATCACCATGCCTTCCATGATTTCCCCTGCCGGCAATTCCACGATCTGCGCAAAAACCCTCCTGGTAGGCGATACCAATTTATTCAACGATCAGCTTTGCAAGAATTTCTTCGGTAATCCGCTGAACGATGCCAGGGTTAGTAAGATTACAGGGCTGGAAACAGGATGTGGCATTGGGCTGGATACGGTGAGCATCTGGGTACATAATCTGGGGGTGAACGCCATCAACAGCCCTTCACCTTCAACGGTAACAGCGAGTTATCAGATTAAACCCACAGCATCTGTTGTCACAGAAACCTTTACTCCGGTGGTGTTACCGGGCGATTCGGTGCTGTTCCACTTTACCACCCTGGCGAATTTTGCCGTAACAACCGTTGACGACACCTTCAATGTAAAAACCTGGATCGATCTTTTGGGCGACAATGTGAAGTACAACGATACTGCTGCCACCACGCTTATCTCCCTGCATTCACCTGCACCTCCTGTGGTGACCAATGTGTCGATACCTTATGCTACCTCCACCACCATTTTTGCGCAGAGTCCCGATTCGATCAAATGGTATGCATCCGATACGGCCAGTATTGAACTGGCAACCGGGGCATCGTATACTACCCCCGTACTGTATACAACCACCACTTATTGGGCTGGCGCCAGTTCAGGATCCTACTCATCATCAGGTCCGTACAATCCGGGACCCAACATTGCTCCACAGGCAGTTCCTTCTGCCAGCACCTGTAATACAGGAGCTTGCACTACCTTGAATGACCTCAACCTGGGAACCTGCGGCACCCAGCAAATGTGGATATCCACCTCTACACCACCCTCTGCTACACCCCATGTTGAGTGGATGGATTTCACCTGGCCCGCTGATGTGACCATCGATGGGATGAAGATCCATCATGCCCAGAATTCGGGAAGGTTCCTGACAGGAGCCACCATGTACAAATGGGTTGCAGGTGCCTGGGTGAGTTTCCACACCTTCAGCAACCTGCCGATGCAGTGTGAGAACACATTCCAGTTTCCCAGGGTAACTACTACGAAACTTCGTCTCACTTCATTCCAGATGACGGGTACAGGGCAGCTCTCCAATCCGAATTTCAGAGAGATTGAAATCTTTGAAGCACAGGCCATTGGTTGCAGCAGCACCCGTTCACCCCTGGTGGTAACCA
>CAZJZF010000074.1:6234-8696 GCA_964550385.1 uncultured Lentimicrobiaceae bacterium
TTTGAAGCACAGGCCATTGGTTGCAGCAGCACCCGTTCACCCCTGGTGGTAACCATAACCAATCCCCAGGCATGCGATGTAGGGGTAACACAGATCATCCAGCCGGTAAGTGTGGTAAATCTGGGATCTTTGGAATCGGTTCAGGTCAGGGTATTCAATTTTGGCACCGCCGCGCAGAGCAACATTCCGGTGAGCTTCCAGGTTGACAACCTGCCTGTGGTTACCGAAACCATCACTGCCAGTATTCCTTCCAACAGTTATCTGGACTACACCTTTGTTGCCAAGGTAAATCTGAGTGTAAGCGGAGCAACCTACCAGTTCAAGGCCTGGACAGGTTTGTCGTGTGATAATACCCACATCAATGATACTATGAACAAGTCGGTTACAAACCTGCTTCCAACCTATTGCACTTCTTCAGCCACCAGTGCTTTGTACCAGGAGATTTCCAATGTAACCCTGTCAACCATGAGCAACACTTCCCCGGCCAATGGAGCCATGTATACCAACCATTCACTGACTGTGTTGCCGCCATTGCTCTCCCCCGGTGTTACCTATCCCATGAGCATTACCTCATCTTTTGCACCCAGCTCTTCAACACAGCAGAATTGCTATCTGAAAGCCTGGATCGACCTGAACCGTGATGGTGCGTTTGATGCCCTTACCGAAGAGGTTTTTGCCCAGGCCACTACCTCGAGCAATACCGTTACCGCCAACATCCAGATACCGTTTACAGCCGTGAACGGAAACACCATGATGCGGGTAGTGCTCCAGCAAACCACTTCAGCCTCGGCGGTGATACCCTGTGGCACCTATACCTATGGTGAAACGGAGGATTACATGGTAACCATTGCCCCGCAGGCTGCCTGCGACGCAGGGGTGATTCAGGTTATATCTCCCACCTCCCTCACCCAATCAGGGGTAGCATTACCGGTATGGGTGAAATTCATGAATTTCGGGTCGAATCCGATCACCGCCGGCACCCTCTCGATCGCCTACAAGCTGAACAATGGCACCCCTGTGGTGGTTGCCTATCCGGGCAGCATGGCAGTAGCCGCCGTCGATAGCATCCAGATGCCATCCATAACCCTGCCCATGGGGAACAATACCTTGTGTGTGTATACCATACTTGCCTGCGATTCTGCTGCATTCAACAACGAAATCTGTATCGGAGTTTACGGACAGTATGTGAGCAATCTGCCCTATTTTGATGATTTTGAGAGCACCAACAACTGGTACAAGCCGGTAGCTTCCACCAACTGGCAGTACGGGACTCCATCGGCCAGTATCATCAATGCGGCCTACAGTGGCAGCAAGGCATGGGTTACCAACCTCACCGGTGATTACAGTAACAATGCCAACGAGTACCTATACACTCCGGTGTTCAACTTCTCCGGACTGGGGGTAACGGATACAGCCTCCATCAGTTTCTGGCACTGGTGTGCCATGGCTGCAAGCGATTATGGCAGGGTACAGGTAAGCACCGATGGCGGCACCAACTGGTCGAACCTGGGCTTTATGGGCGACGCAATGGGCACCAACTGGTACAATACCCAAAGCGGAGGCACCCATTACTTCAGCCTTACCAATTCGGGCTGGATGAATTCTGCCTTTAAGCTGGATCCCAATACCTACAACGGCCAGCAGGTGCAGTTCAGGTTCCATTTCTGGTCCAATACCTCCGGCACCTCCAATGGCTGGGCAATAGACAACTTCAACCTGGCCTTGCCGGTAGTGCCGAATGACGTGGGAATCTCCATGATCAACTATCCGGTCAATGATACTGCAGCCGGCAGTCAGGTGTATGTGGTGGCCACCATTAAAAACTATGGTTCCAATCCTCAAACGATGATACCGGTGGTTATGAAAATCAACGGTAATACCATCTCCACGGAAACATGGACCGGAACCCTTGCCAGCCAGGCAACGGCAACCTATCCGTTTGTACTTCCATTTACAGTGCCTTCCTCCCAATACGATCTGTGCGTTGAAACTCAGTTGCCAGGCGATCCCTTTGTGATGAACGACGGGAGTTGCAAGAACTTTGTTCCCCTTCCTGCTTACCACGATGTGGGAATATCATTGATTGTTGCTCCATTGCCCGACTCAATCGGAGAGATCTGTTTCTACGATCCGGTATCACACCCATGGTACAAAAAAGATGTGATTGTCAGAATCCAGAATTTTGGCCAAAACACCCAAACCAGTATCCCGCTGAAATACACCTTCTTCAACGGAGGAACGATGATGACCGATACCTGGACTGGCTCACTAGCCAACGGAGCTGCCACAGATTTCCTTCTCACTACCCAGTTCCCGCCAAAACTTGGGGCACAGCAGCTGTGTGCAGAAACCAACCTGTTGGGTGACTTTGTGCCGGCGAACAACAAAGCCTGTCAGTCCTATATCGGGCGCACCTGTATCGGAATCGACGATGCTGATGCATCGGGATTTATGGTGATGCA
>CAZJZF010000075.1:0-8670 GCA_964550385.1 uncultured Lentimicrobiaceae bacterium
GGGGAGAGGGGGAAGAAAAATCAATCATGAAAATTTTTAATTCTTCTCCAATTTTCGAATCTCATTGGGCACCACTGCATATTATTTTGGCGAGTTTGGCTTTTTGTTTGTTCCTATTTTCTGTGTCTGCGCAGGTGTTTACCAGCAGCAACCTTCCCATTGTCATCATCACCACCGACAACAACGTTACCATCCCCGATGAACCCGGGGTGCTGGGAAACATGAAAATCATTTACCGGGGGCCGGGGTTGCGGAATTGGGTTACCGATAAGGATTCTGCCCAGGTTCTGAACTACAATGGCCGGATTGACATAGAATTACGGGGATCCTATTCGCAGACATTCCCCAAAAAGCCTTATGGTTTCACCACGTTACAGGCCGACAACGTCACCAACAACAATGTGGAACTGCTGGGCATGCCCTCCGAAAACGACTGGGTGCTGAACGGCCTCAGCTCGGATCCTACGCTGATACGGGAATATCTGGGGATGCATCTGGCGAGGCAGACGGGGCAGTATGCCAGCCGTACCGCCTATTGTGAAGTTATGGTGAACGGCGACTACAGGGGGCTCTATCTTCTGGAAGAAAAAGTGAAGGTGGATAATGACAGGGTCGACATTGTGAAAATTGAGACCACCGACAACACATTACCCAAATTATCGGGCGGGTACCTCACCAAAACCGACAAAACCACCGGAGGGGACCCTGTTGCCTGGAGCATGTCGAGCTATAATGGTTACAACGACAACAAATTCATCCATGCCTGGCCGAAACCTGAAAATGTAACCACCCAGCAGAATACCTATATCAAATCTGTTTTCACAGGTTTACAGACTCAAAGTACCGCCGGCAACACCTCTATCACCACCGGTTACCCTTCGATCATGGATGTGCCCTCTTTTGTCGATTACATCTTAACCAACGAAATCGCCAGCAATGCAGATGCCTACAGCATCAGCACCTATTACCACAAGGACCGGAACGGGAAGCTCAGGGCAGGTCCTGCCTGGGATTTGAACCTCACTTTTGGGAACGATCTTTTCGAGTTCGGATTTGACCGGAGCAAGTACAATGTATGGCAATTCAGCGATGGTGGCAACGATGGCCCCAAATATTACAAGGACCTGTTCAACAACACCCTTTTTAAGTGCTACATGTCGCGGCGCTGGAACGAACTTACGCAGCCGGGGAAACCCTTTCACCCCACATCCATCCATCAGTTTATCGACACCACGGTGGCCCTCATCACTGAGGCCAGGGGAAGGGAAAGCACCCTCTGGGGGACGGTAGGGAACCACCCGGACTCCATTGCAAAGATTAAAAACTGGATTACCCAGCGGGTTTCATGGGTCACCTCCAACATAGGGCCCTATACGGCATGTCAGAACATCACCACCCCGCTTCTGACGATCACCAGAATCAACTACCATCCAGCCATTTCCACTGGTTTCCCTGATGAAGACAAGCTGGAGTTTCTGGAGGTCACCAATACCGGGTTCTCCAGCATTACCCTTACCGGGATTTATTTCCTTGGCACCGGTCTGGTGTACCAGTTTCCTGCGGGTACGACCCTCCCCATCGGCCAGGCGATTTTCCTGGTAAGCGACTCTCTGACCTTTAAGGCCAAATATGGAACCACTCCTTTCGGGCAGTTTACCAGAAATCTGTCGAATGAACATCAGGACCTGGTGCTGGGGGATGCTATGGGCAATGTAATAGACCAGGTACATTATTATGATACCCTGCCCTGGCCAGATGCCGATGGCAACGGGATGTTTCTGGAGCTGATCAGCACTTCACTCGACAACAGCCTTGCCTCGAGCTGGAAGGCAGTAGCTGAAAATACGATTGGCATAGAAGACCCCATCGCAGAATTACCGCTGAGAGTATTTCCGAATCCGACCAGCGGGCAGCTGTGGGTGCGTTCAGGTCATATCATGGAGACCTTGCAATTAACTGATATTCAGGGGAGAATACTGCAAACCTATGTGGTGGGAGCCAGCGAATTTGCCTTAGACCTCTCGCAATATCCAACAGGGATTTATTTGGTGAGGGTAAATGCCGAAAGGGGCAGCCGGGTAGAGAGGATCATCAGGCACTGATCCTTTACCAGGAATTCATGCTTTAATTTTGGGATGGCATTGGCCGGATTTTTTATCGGGCCACCGGCCTGAACTCCTGATCTCTTTGTACCGGCACAAATCCAGCGTCACGGATGGCCTGCATGAGGGTATTGCCATCGGCGGTATGGGTGGCTCCTGCAGATGAAACCACATGCTCCTCGATCATGATGGAGCCGAAGTCGTTGGCGCCACCGTGGAGGCATAGCTGTCCGGCGGGAATACCAACGGTAAGCCATGAGGGTTGAAGGTTTGGGATATTGGGCAGCATCAGTCGGGAAACAGCGATAAATCGCAGGTATTCGTATGTGGTGACACGATTGAAGGCTCCCAGTTTTTTCGAGAGAGCTGTCCCATCTTCCTGGAAAGGCCAGGGAATGAAGGAGATGAACCCGTGGGCATCGGCAGGCTTTTGCTGTTGCAGATCGCGCAATAATCTCAGGTGTTCAAATCGCTCTTCCAGCGTCTCTACATGGCCCAGCATCATGGTGGCGGAAGTGGTGATATGGCGCTGGTGGGCCTCGAACATCACCTCCAGCCATTCTTCCGTGGTACATTTTCCCGGTGAGAGCATTTTACGAACCCGGTTTGAAAGGATTTCGGCTCCGGCACCCGGCAGGGAGTTGAGGCCTGCTTTCCGGAGAGTGTCGAGCACTTCTCCGTAGGATATCCCTTCGAGATTTGCCAGATGAACGATCTCCGGCGGCCCCAGGGCATGAAGTTTCAGGGTGGGGAATTCAGCTTTCAATCCTGAGAAGAGTTCCTCATAAAATCGCAATCCCAGATCGGGATGCAACCCTCCCTGCAATAGCAGTTGGTCGCCCCCCAGCGCAAACAGATCCTCAATCTTTTCCCGGTATTCTTCCAGGGTGGTGATAAAAGCCCTGCCGGAAGATCTGGAACAGGAGAAGTTGCAAAAGAGGCATCCCGCATGGCACACATTGCTGATGTTCACATTGCGGTCGATGATCCAGGTAACCTCAGAACCGGGATGGAGCTGCATCCTTCGGGCATGGGCGGCAGCCATTAGGGCTCCAAGGGGAGCTTCATTGAACAACTTAATCCCTTCAGAAACCGTGAGAAACACTCCGCTGAGAGCTTTTTCAAAAAGGTCTTTATGCCGATCCTGTTGCATATGTATGGGTATGTGCCTTGGGCTGCTAAGTTACCGAAGATTTCATACTTTTGTGAACAGAAAAAAAAGGTAAATGTTCCTGTTCCCGGGAAAAAAGCCTTGCAATGCACACAAACCCGCATCCTTACATGAAACCACTCTTTCATCCTGCAGAAAAAGTTACCGCCGGGACAAGCTTTGCCCTCCTCCTGCGCGATGGGATGAAACCTGCCACAACCCTGCTGAATGGTGCTGAAAAAGGGTACATCGAAAAAGTCAGATCCTCCCAACCTGATCGGAGGCTGATCACATTGCAGCGCCTCGATCAGCTGGTGGTGGTGGCCTTTATGAAGGGGGATGAAGGGTTGACGGAGAGCCTCGAGAGCTGCCGGCGTTTCGGCAGTGAAATTGCCGGTATTGCTGCAAATCAACGTATTACGACATTCTCCGTCACTTCCCTGATCACCGACTTCCGATTTACGGCAGCTTTGGCCGAAGGTATGGCTCTGACGGGATACCGTTACCTTTCGTGGTTTTCTGAGAAACATCAGCAGGAAAAAAGAAACCCGCTGGAACAGCTGACGATCGTACACAAAAAATGCGATATGATGCTGCTTCAGAAAATGGAGGTCACCATTCGCAGTGTGTTCCTTGTGCGCGACCTGGTGAACGACCCGCCCACCGCCAAGAGCGCTGAGCAGCTGGCAGAACGGCTGTCCGCACTGGCGCGTCCTTTGGGTATCCATTGCGAGATTATGGGGGAAAAGAAGATCGAAGCACTGAAAATGGGTGGCCTGCTGGCAGTGAATCGTGGCAGCATTGACCCTCCCACTTTTACCGTAATGGAGTGGAAGCCCTCAACGGCAGAAAATTCAAGGCCTATTGTGCTGGTTGGCAAAGGGGTAACCTTTGACACCGGGGGAATGAACCTGAAAACCGGCCCTTTCATGGATGGCATGAAAAGCGATATGGCCGGAGCAGCCACCATGGCTTCGGTAATGATCGCCGCTGCCACCCTGAAATTTCCCCTGCACCTGATAGCACTGTTGCCCGCTACCGATAACAGGGTACATGGCAACGCATTCCTGCCAGGAGATGTCATCACCCTGCATGACGGGACTACTGTGGAGATCAGGAATACCGATGCCGAGGGAAGGCTGATACTGGCCGATGCCCTCTCGTACGCCAAACGCTTCGATCCGATGCTGGTAATTACCGCAGCCACCCTTACAGGAGGTGCCATGCGTGCAATCGGGCATTATGGCACTGTGGCGATGCAAAACCATGCTGAAAAAGAAATTGCCCGTTTGAAAAGTGCCGGAGAAGAAGTTTACGAACGGATTGTGGAGTTCCCGATGTGGAAAGAGTACGCTGAACAGCTAAAATCAGAAATCGCCGACATCGCAAATCTGGGAGGTCCAAACGGAGGAGCAACGGTGGCCGGAATGTTTCTGAAACACTTCACATCCTGTCCTTTCATCCACCTCGACATCGCAGGCAATGCCTTTATCGACAAAAAAGAACATTATATTCCTTCAGGAGGTACGGGTACAGGGGTGCGGCTCCTGCTGAAGTTCCTCGAAAAATCTTACAATAACTTATCCTGAATAATCATTACCCAATATGGACAATCTCCAAAACGAACCTACAGGTGAAAACCTGGTAAAGGCTGGCATCACCCACGGTGATTTCAATGGCATCAGCTACGAAGTAATCCTGAAAACACTTGCCGACACCCGGATGTGCGAATTGTGCACCCCTTTGATTTACGGCTCTTCGAAGATTGCCTCCTATCACCGGAAAACCATTGCTGAGCCGGAATACCTGATCAATGTTGTAAAACGCACCGACCAGCTCCACTGGCGCAAGCCCAATATCCTCAATATCTCCAATGACGAAGCCCGCATCGAGCTGGGAAAATCGACCGAACAGGCCGGGGAGTTTGCCCTTGCAGCCCTGGATAAAGCCGTGCAGGATCTGAAGGAGAAACGGATTGATGTGTTGATTACAGGGCCCATCAACAAAAAGAATATCCAGTCGTCGCAATTCCGGTTTCCTGGGCATACCGAATATCTGGCCAACTCATTCGGTGTGAAAAAGTATCTGATGCTGATGGTATGCAATCAGTTCCGTATTGGTACCGTAACCGGGCATGTCCCTTTGTCGCAGGTAAGCAGTCTGGTGAGCACCGAAGTGATCCTTGACAAGTTAAGGATCCTGAACGACTCCCTGCTGCGCGACTTTGCCATCCGCAAGCCAAAAATCGCCGTGCTGGGGTTGAATCCGCATGCAGGCGACTCGGGGTTACTGGGAAAAGAGGAGGAGGAGCTTATTGCTCCTGCCATCCAGCGTGCCAACCGAGAAGGAATTCTTGCTTTCGGACCTTTCCCCGCCGATGGGTTTTTCGGAAGCCATCAATACAACAAGTACGACGCAGTGCTGGCGATGTACCACGACCAGGGACTCATTCCTTTTAAAGCTCTCTCATTTGAGGGGGGAGTGAACTTCACCGCAGGGCTTCCGATCATACGTACTTCACCTGCACATGGTACAGCTTACGACATTGCCGGCAAAGACCTCGCCTCGGAAGAGTCTTTCAGGCAGGCGATGTACCTGGCCATTGACATTTTCCGAAACAGAACGGAATACGAAGAGATCAACAGAGATCCCCTGAAATACGGACTCAGCAGTGAAGCCACCGTTGATGAGGATGTTCCGGACCTTCCGGACGAACCTGTATTGTAAAAATGCCATTTCGATACACCCTATCTCAGGTGGCCGTTATGTGCGGCGGCAGGCTGCTCAGAAGCCCTGATCCTGAGGATATTGTTACCCGGATTGTGACCGATAGCCGAACAGGCATTCTGCCCGAAGGGAGTCTTTTTGTTGCACTGAAAGGGGAGAGGCATGATGGCCACCACTATCTGCATCAATTGTCGGAACGAGGTATTAAAGTGTTTCTGATTTCTGACATGGAAAGCATTGTACAGCTTCAGAAGGATGAACATATTATTGTAGTGGATGATACCCTGGCAGCCCTGCAGCAACTGGCAGCAACCCATCGGAAAAACTTTAACATTCCGGTAGCAGCCATCACCGGAAGCAACGGGAAAACTATCGTAAAGGAGTGGCTTTCGCAGCTCATGCCTGCCGATATGCCGGTGCTGCGAAGCCCGATGAGCTACAACTCACAGGTGGGGGTGCCGCTTTCGGTGCTCCTGCTCGACACCCCTTACCGGATCGCCCTTTTTGAAGCCGGCATCTCAAAGCCCGGTGAAATGGAGAAGCTCGAAGCAGTAATACAGCCTACCATCGGAATATTTACCGGCATCGGTGCCGCCCATGATGAATTTTTCAGCAGCAGGCGTGAGAAAACACTTGAGAAGCTGAAACTTTTCAGGCAGGTAACCGATCTGATTTGTTTTCAGGATGATGCAGAGGTTTTCCCATTGGTGCTTGAGATGGCGGACAAGGAAGGGATCAACCTCTTCACCATTGGCCCTGACCATACGGCTACGGTTCAATACAAACTACTGGATAAGAACTCATTATACACCCTTCTGGAAGTTCGTTGGAAACAACATTCTTTCACAGTTAAACTTCCTTTTTCCGATGAAGCTTCGATACGCAACAGCCTGCTATGCCTTGCCACGATGCTCTTTCTGGGATGTAAGCCGGAGGATTGTCCTGCAAAGCTGAGCCGCCTTGAACCGGTTGCCATGCGCATGGAACAGGTGGAAGGATTGCAGGATTGCATAGTAATCAACGATAGCTATAACAACGACCTTCTGGCGCTCCGGATGGCCCTCGACCATCTGTTGCACCAGCAGCAGCGTCCCCGCCGCACCCTGATCCTGTCGGATATTTTTCAGTCGGGACTTGCAAACGATGAACTGCTCAATCACCTGGAATCGCTGCTGAACACCTCCCCGCCCGACCGTTTTATCGGGATTGGACCGGTTGTGAAAGGATTGAAGGGGAAGTTGTCCATTGAAACATGGTTCTACGACACCACTGAACAATTCCTGCTGTACCATCCCCTGTCGGAATTCAGCAACGAGGTGATTCTTCTGAAAGGGGCGCGGAGTTTTCTTTTTGAACAGATTCTTGAAAGGCTGCAGCGAAAAAGCCACCGCACCATATTGGAAATCAACCTCGAAGCCCTGGTACATAACCTCAACTTCTTCAAGTCGAAACTGAAGCCTGAGACCCAGATCATGGCGATGGTGAAAGCCTCTTCTTACGGAGCGGGAAACTTTGAAATTGCCTCGGTGCTGCAGTTCCACCGTGTGGATTTTCTGGCGGTAGCCTACGCCGACGAAGGAGTAGAACTTCGAAAAGTAGGAATTGATTTGCCGGTGATGGTAATGAATCCGGAACCCGGATCGTTCCGGCAGATGATTGATCACAACCTGGAACCCGAAATATACAGTTTCGCGTTGCTGGAAAGTTTCGCCAGAGCCGTGGAAGAACACTATCAGGCTACCGGCGTTCCCTATCCGGTACATATCGAAACAGATACAGGCATGCACAGGCTTGGGTTTGGCACACATCAGGTTCCACAACTCATCAAAAGTCTAAAAAGCATTCCTTCGCTCGCCATACGTTCGGTGTTTTCTCACCTGGCCACCGCCGATGACCTGTCGGAACCCTCATTTGCACTGGAGCAGATTCGTCGGTTCGGCGCGGTAAAAGTGATGTTTGCCCAATCATTCCAAAGCCTGCCACTTTTCCATATCCTGAATTCGGCCGGAATCATGCATTTCCCGGATGCGCAGTTCAACATGGTGCGGCCGGGAATCGGCCTTTACGGCATTGCGGCTGATTCTACTGTTCAACCTCATTTGCAACAGGTATTCCGTCTCAGGTCGGTGGTGTCGCAGGTACGTCAGGTAAAATTGGGAGAGTCTGTAGGATACAACCGTTCTTTCATTGCACCTGCCGATCTGGTGGTGGCTACCATAGCCATCGGCTACGCCGACGGCTTCAGCCGAAAGCTTGGAAACGGAACCGGTAAGGTAAGAATACGTGGAGTTTTTGTTCCGGTGATCGGCGATGTGTGTATGGATATGATCATGGTCGATGTTACCTCCCTCCCCGATGTTGCCGAAGGGGATGAAGCGGTGATTTTCGACGAAACCTATCCCGTGACCGAACTGGCAACTCAGGCTGGTACAATCCCCTACGAGGTCCTAACCTCCATTGCCGCACGTGTGAAGCGGGTGTATTTGAAGGAAAACAGATAAAATCTTGTAATCAGGCAACGTTTTCTCTGTAATCAGGGTCATATCATCAATTCAAATAGTGAATTTGGATGGCGCGGGTTAAACCTTTATCAAAAAAAGAGGTCTTATCCCTGTTTTAATTACTTTTACGATCCTTAAATAACCGGTTGGATGAAACTTTCCCGGGTGTTTTTCCTGTTTTTACTTTGCA
>CAZJZF010000076.1:0-8534 GCA_964550385.1 uncultured Lentimicrobiaceae bacterium
GACACGGTGCGCCCCGAAATGTTCTACAAAGAGAGTCACGGACGCATTTTCAATGCTGTGAGGTCGCTCTTCAGCAAGCAGCAGCCGGTTGACCTTCTTACCGTTACCAGTTATCTGAAACAATCGGGGGAACTCGAAATTGTGGGAGGCCCCTTCTACCTTACCCAGCTTACCGCCCGAATTGCTTCTGCCGCCAACGTGGGATACTATGCCTACATCATCCTGCAGAAGTACCTTCAGCGGGAGCTCATCCGCATATCAGGCGAAATAATACAAGAAGCCTTTGAAGACACCACCGATGTGCTTGATCTTCTCGACCGGGCAGAGACCAATCTTTACAACGTTAGCCAGAACAACGTACGGAAGGGTATGGTGGATATGCACTCCCTCATCAAGGAAGCGGTGGCGCAGATCGAAGAGGCTCGCAAGCACGAAGGGCATATCAGCGGGGTTCCCAGTGGATTCACCGAGCTGGACAACATCACCGCAGGTTGGCAGAAATCGGATCTTATCATCCTGGCAGCACGACCGGGGATGGGAAAAACGGCCTTTGTGCTTACCCTGGCACGAAACATTGCCGTGGACTACAAAAGGCCGGTAGCAGTATTCTCCCTCGAAATGTCGGCGGTGCAGCTGATTACCCGTCTGATTGCCAGCGAAGCGGAGATCGAATCGGACAAGCTGAGAAAGGGAAAGCTGGAGGGGCATGAATGGGAACAACTGATGAACAGGCTTACCCCTCTTACCGATGCCAAACTCTTCATCGACGATACCCCTGCTCTGTCGGTGTTTGAACTCCGCACCAAAGCCAGGCGACTCAAAGCCCTGCATAACATCGAGATGATCATTGTGGATTATCTGCAGCTGATGACCCTGACCACCGACAGGGAAGGAGGAGGTTACAGCACCCGGACGGTAAACCGGGAGCAGGAGATCAGTACCATTTCAAGAGCCCTGAAATCGCTGGCCAAGGAGCTCAATGTGCCGGTGATTTGCCTCTCGCAGCTCAACCGTTCCGTTGAAACCCGCGGTGGCAACAAGCGACCGCAGCTTTCCGACCTCCGTGAATCGGGGGCTATTGAACAGGATGCCGATATGGTTCTGTTCATCTACCGCCCTGAGTATTATAAGATTGACGAAATCAACGGACTCCCCTCCAAGGGGGTGGCAGAGCTCATCATTGCCAAGCACCGTAACGGGCGTTTGGAAGATGTGAACCTGAAGTTCGTAAGCCAGTTTGCCCGTTTCGAAAACCCCGACCCTGAAATGATGTTGAATCAGTCGACCTTCAACGATGCCGGAAACCTGGTGCCCAACCGGAATTTCGAAAGCCGCACCACCATGATCCGGCAGTCGAAAATGAACCAGGCCGACGATGATGTCTTTGGGGCGGATGAGGAACCCCCGATCTAAAGTCATAACAATTTACCTTCGGTATCGTTATATTGATCCCTTTGAGAAATATCCCGGAGGATTTGAAAACGTATAGTGCAATGAAGAAGAGATATACAAAGATAACAGCCATCCTGATATTGCTGCTTGCTCTGTCGGTAAGGCTTTCGGCTACTTACCTGCTGATACCGATGGATGCACGGCAGAAGAACCATCTGAAAGCCTACGGCATCGCTTACTATGTGCTCAGCAAAGATGTGGAAGTGAGCTGGTTGCTGAACTACCGGGGGGGGAGCTTTATGTTTCAGCATTCCAGGGCACTGGAAAACGAGTGCAATATCCGGGGTGTTTCCAGTGAGATCATCGCCGATGTGCAGGCAGCTGCCATCCGGGCAGAGATATCAGAACCCGAGGCCAATCAGCAGGATATCAGGCTGCACAAACCGCCGCGCGTCGCAGTGTATACCCCTTCAAACAAACTTCCCTGGGATGATGCAGTTACCTTGGTGCTTACCTATGCCGAAATACCTTACGACGCCATCTACGATGAGGAGGTGATAGGTGGCATGCTCCCTACCTACGACTGGCTTCACCTGCACCACGAAGATTTTACAGGCCAGTACGGAAAGTTCTGGTACAGCTACCGCAATTATGCCTGGTATGTCGAAGAGCAGCGTACCCAGGAGGAGATGGCGCGGAAACTTGGATTCCCCAAAGTGTCGCAGATGAAGCTGGGTGTAGCCAAGAAAATCCGCGATTTTGTAGCAGGAGGTGGCTATATGTTTGCGATGTGCTCAGCACCGGATAGTTACGATATTGCCCTGGCAGCTGATGGGATAGATATTTGTGAAGCAATGTTCGACGGTGACCCCATGGATCCGGATGCCCAAAGGAAAATCAATTATCAGAATTGCTTTGCTTTTGAGAACTTTTCATTGGTGATTTCTCCCTACAGGTACGAGGTTTCTGATATTGATGTAACAGAAACCCGCCCCAGAACCCTCACACAGAACAACGACTTCTTTACCCTCTTCGATTTCTCTGCCAAGTGGGATCCCGTGCCTTCGATGCTTTGTCAGAACCATGAAACAACCATCAGGGGATTTATGGGGCAAACAACAGCCTTCAATTCCAAGCTCATCAAGAGCCACGTATTGATCATGGGCGAAAACAAACCTGCCGGAGAGGCCAGGTACATCCATGGTGAGTTTGGCAACGGAACCTGGACTTTCTACGGAGGGCATGATCCTGAGGATTATCAGCATCTGGTGGGAGATCCTGCCACTGACCTGGACCTGTTCCCCAATTCCCCGGGATACAGGCTTATCCTGAATAATGTGCTGTTCCCGGCTGCGAAAAAACAAAAGCGGAAGACCTAAAAAGATCTTCCGCTTTTATGCAGGTTACCAATTAACCTGCACAGAATTCTCCGGGTTGTTGAGATGCTGACTAAAAGAAAATGTCGGCTTTCACTACCCCATTGCTGGTTTTCACCATGTTGTCGCACTCTCCGTTTCCGAAGTCGGCGCTCAGGGTGGTACCACTGGTAATCACCTCGAAGATCCCCTTGGTGATGATGTATTCGCAGGTGAGATCGAGAACCAAACCTTCGGTAATGTTGAGGGTAAAGGCATTTCCTTCATCTGTCATCCCTTCGGCAGGTTCGGCCAACTGGGTAATCGTAAAAATGTCATCGGACTGCACAGGGGTCTGGCCTCCGTCGGTGCGTTGCAGTAACCATCCGGCAGTAAGTTGATTGTCACCTACTTTTGCATTGTCAAGCGAAAAACCATATTGGTCTTTGTCATCCTGGCTTTTCCCCAGGTTTTCAAAAGTAAAAACCCCGTCAACAATCTTTCCCTTGTAAACAAAATTCTCAAAAGCAGCTGTAATTACTGCACCGGCATTGAGATATTCATCTGTCAGGGTAAGCTTGAGAATACCCTGATAATCACCACCATCCGTACCAAAGTCCCAGGTGTAAACCTTGTTGGGGAAATCCCCGGTGATGGTTTCTGTATAGGGTTGACCCAGGATTTTCATTCCCCCTTTTCCACTTGAATCAGGCACCATGCCATCATCAACCGTCATGATGATTTTCGAAAAGGTTGACAAAACCGCAAGAGCTGATTCAGCGGGCTTTTTGTCAATCTGGTTCAGATTGGTTTCGCAGGAAATGAAAGTTGTAATAATTCCGGCAAAAACCACAGTAATAGTCAACAGAACTAGCTTTTTCATATGTTTCAGTATTTGGGTTAAAGCGGTTAAACCCTTATTGGGGATTGAATGTTTCACAAAGGTATGTTAATCATTCGTGAATTGTACCCTGGCCGACAGTTTTTTTTTCGTAGGTGAGGAATTCGAAAGGGTATGGGAAGAGTGAGGTATCAGAATGTGACTCTCTTTCCGTGAGGATAAAATCGTCTGAGCGGAATTCGGGAAACCGGGTGTCTGCTTCGTAATGATGCTGAATAACTGTTAAATAGAGCAAGTCTGCCAAAGGAAGAAAATGACGATATAACAGTCCGCCACCAATAATAAAAACCAGGGGTGCCCCCTGACATGCTTTCAGTGCTTCTTCAGGCGAGCCCACGACAAGGACGTTTTCGGCCCGAAATGTTGGATTAGCCGAAACGACGATGTTGGTACGGCCGGGAAGAGCTCCTCCGGGCAGCGATTCGAAGGTGCGGCGTCCCATGATCACGGGATGTCCCATGGTAATCTTTTTAAATCTTTTCAGGTCTGCCGACAGACGCCAGGGCATATCTCCGTTGAGTCCGATGCCTCTTTCCCGGTCCATGGCCACGATCAGTGCTATTTTGGTTTTCCCCATTTTCAGCAGGTTTTATATGGCAATATCCCCTTTGATATGGGGATGAGCCTGGTAGTTTTCGAGCCTGATGTCATCGTATCCGAAAGCGAAAAGGTCTGTAACCTCAGGATTGAGCCAAAGGGTGGGCAACGGGTAGGGGGTTCGGGAGAGTTGCAAATTCACCTGGTCGATGTGATTCAGGTAAATGTGTGCATCGCCAAATGTATGGATGAATTCTCCTGGTTTCAGTCCGGTTACCTGTGCAATCATGTGGGTGAGGATGGCATAGCTGGCAATATTAAACGGAACCCCAAGAAATATATCAGCGCTGCGCTGGTACAACTGACAGCTCAGTGTTCCGTTGGCAACATAAAACTGGAAAATCACATGGCAGGGTGGGAGTGCCATACGGTCGATATCGGCTACATTCCAGGCACTGACAATATGCCGCCTCGAGTCAGGGTTCCGGCGAATGGAATCCAGTACCTGGCTGATCTGGTCGATATGACTGCCATCGGGTGCGAGCCATGAACGCCACTGGTATCCGTAAACCGGTCCCAGGTCTCCATCAGCAGATGCCCATTCATCCCAGATTGAAACTCTGTTTTCGTTGAGGTAACGGATATTTGTGTCGCCCTGAAGAAACCAAAGCAATTCATGAATAATGGAGCGCAGGTGTAGCTTTTTGGTAGTGATGCAGGGGAATCCTTCCTGCAGGTTGAACCGCATCTGGTATCCGAAGATGCTCAGGGTGCCGGTTCCTGTCCGATCCTCCTTTTTTACCCCGTTGCGGAGTACAGTTTCCAGTAGTTGATGGTATTGATGCATTTTTACAGATTCTTTTCCAAATCGTCAATTTACCCGTAGATCATTCCAACGATGGTGGCTGACAGCAGGGAGGCGAGCCCGCCCCCCAGAAGTGCCCTGAAGCCCAGTTCTGCCAGCATCTTCCGTTTTTCAGGCACAAGTGCTCCGATGCCGCCGATTTGTATGCCTATGGAACCAAAGTTGGCGAAGCCACAAAGGATATAGGTAGCGATGATAATGGAACGAGGGTTGGCAAAGCCGGGCTCTGTCATAATTGTACCTAGGCTGGTATAGGCAACAAATTCATTGAGGATAATTTTTTCGCCAAGCAGTTGTCCAACCAGGGTAATGTCTTTTGCGTCGACTCCCAATACCCACATCAGCGGGGCGAGTCCGTAACCCAGGATGAACTGAAGGGAAAAATGCTGGTATTGGCCTCCGGATATATTGGCAACCCATTGGTTGAGGGTGGTAAGATCTCCGAGTTTCAGCAGCAGGAAGTTGAAAAGGGCAATAAAAGCCAGGAATACCAGCAGCATGGCTCCCACATTCACGGCGAGGCGAAGGCCGTCGGTGGTGCCGTTGGAAATAGCGCTCAGCACATTGGATCCGATTTTATCTTTCGGGATATGGATGGTGGTGTCGATGGGTTCGGTTTCTGGCAGTAACAGCTTGGCCATCACTACGGCACCGGGTGCTGCCATCACCGAAGCCGTGATGAGATGCACGGCAAATACCTTCATCAGAGCCGGGTCTCCCCCACCAAGGTATTGGATGTACATTGCCAGCACTCCACCGGCAATGGTGGCCATACCGCCTACCATCACCAGCAGGATCTCCGAGCGTGTCATGCGGTCGAGATACCCTTTAATGAGCAGTGGGGCTTCTGTCTGTCCAAGAAAGATATTCCCGGCTGCCGAAAGGCTTTCAGCCCCGGAAAGGCGAAGCAGGCGTGTCATTACCCAGGCAAAGAGGTATACCACAAACTGGATGATTCCAAAATAGTATAGCAGAGAGGTTAGTGCGGAGAAGAATACAATGGTTGGCAGGATCTGAAATGCAAAGATAAAACCGAAAGAATCCTGGGTTGCGAGTGAGCCAAACACAAACTTGCTTACTTCGGTGGTGAATGCCAGCACTTTAACGAAAGCATGCCCCATCACCTCAATGACTTTCTGAGCCGGAGGCCAGAAGATCACCAGAACTGCGATTACAATTTGAAACAGCAGGGCTCCACCCACGGTGCGCCAGTTTACCGATCTTCTTTTGGTGCTGAACAACCATCCGACCAGTATCAACAGGGCCAGTCCCAGCAACCCCCTGAGAACAGAGCGGAAACTCGGTTTGGGTCTGAGGGTTGAGATTGCTGCCAGGTTGCTGCCAGAAGTCGGGGCTTCCGGTTGTACCACAGCGGTTGCAACAGAATCTGTTGCCATGGTGTCTGTTTGGAGGGTATCTACCTCCTTCTGCTCCTTTGGCATCGGATTGTCAGCAGAAACTGCCGACACAGAAATGCCTGTAAGGATTAAGATAAGACTGAATGCAAGAAGAATGACGGAAATGTAACGGAATCTTTTAGCCATCGGTATCTTTTCTACGGTTGATTTCATCCCGGATCTGGGAGGCAAGTTCATATTCTTCTCGTAAGATCGCATCATCCAGCATTTTCTGAAGCCTGGCCAGTGGCACCTCTTCCAAACTTTCAGAAGGTTCACCGAATGACATTTCCTCATTTTCAACTTCAGGATCCATCATGCTCCCCTGTTCCTGTTGAATACCGGTAATGGAAATAACCGATTCGTACGTAAAAATGGGACACTTGAAACGCAATGCAATAGCAATGGCATCAGAGGTGCGTGAGTCAATTACCCTATCGTTCCCCTCGTGATCCCTGGTATGAATCTCAGAGAAAAAAACACCATGGGTAAAGCGGGAGATGGTGACCTCTGTTACATGAATATTGTGCGCCAGGGCGAAGGTTTTAAAGAGATCGTGTGTTACCGGTCGCTGGGCTTTGATTTGTTCCAGCTCCAGCACGATGGCCTGGGCTTCGTATGGCCCAATGATAATGGGAATCCTTCTTTTCCCCCCAATTTCATCCAGAATCAGGGCATAGGTGCCCGCCTGGGATTGGCTGCTTGAAACGGTTACAACGCTCAGTGGAATCTTCTGCATAATCGTTGGCTGATGAACAGACAAAAATAGTTTAATTCGGGAATCTGACCTCCTGGTTGTAATCCGGTTCTTTGAAAAAAAACAAGAAATGTCAGAAACCTTGCAAATTAACCCCTTACTTTTCTATATTTGCCTCATTCTCCTGTGGCTAAACCCCTTCAGGGTACTTTGGTTCTGCTGGTAGCTGGATGTATCCTGTTGTAAATCGATATAAATGAACATAATACAATTACTTTCCAATCTTAATTATGTATGGCAAAACGATTAGTAGGCCTGGCAGGGCTGTTGTTACTTCCGTTCTTTTTGTGGGCAGGTGAAGCCAATCTTGTGATTCCTGAGGGAATTAAGTCGGAAAAAATCCTGTATTGGGGTTTTGTGATCACCTTTATCGGATTTCTTTTTGGCCTGTATCAGTATTTCAAGGTAAAAAGGCAACCCTCCTGCTCCTCCATGACGGATGTGGCGGATGTGATTTATCAAACCTGTAAGACGTACCTCCTCAGGCAGGGAAGATTTCTGTTTTATCTTTTTATTATTATCGGGGCCGCTGTGGCCTTTTATTTTGGGTGGCTGTCAAATCAGTCTGCCGAAGGACCGGAAGGTGGATTTGGTATTGGCGCGGTGCTGATGATCCTGGGTTGGATGGTAGTAGGTATCCTTGGAAGCTATGCGGTAGCCTGGTTTGGTATCCGTATCAACACCATTGCCAACTCAAGAATGGCATTTGCCTCGTTGCAGCGCAAACCCATCCGTTTGCTGAAGATACCTCTGAATGCCGGGATGAGCATCGGAGTGGTGCTGATTTCCATGGAGTTGGTACTTATGCTCATCATTTTAATGTTCGTTCCCGGAAAATATGCCGGTGCCTGTTTTATTGGGTTTGCTATCGGGGAGTCCCTCGGGGCTTCTGCCCTCAGAATTGCTGGTGGAATTTTCACCAAGATTGCCGACATCGGCTCCGATCTGATGAAGGTGGTCTTCAAAATCGGGGAGGATGATCCCAGAAACCCCGGAGTGATTGCCGATTGTACCGGCGACAATGCAGGCGACAGTGTAGGACCTACCGCCGATGGGTTTGAAACCTACGGCGTTACAGGGGTTGCGTTGATTTCCTTTATTCTCCTGGCAGTACCCGATATTGCCATGCAAACCCAACTGCTGGTATGGATCTTCATGATGAGGATTATCATGGTAGGAACTTCCGTTATTGCCTTCTGGATCAATCACGGACTGAGCCGTATTCTTTATGGTAACGACAAAGACTTTGATTTTGAGAAACCCCTTACCAACCTGGTTTGGATCACTTCCCTGGTTTCAATCCTTGCTACCTATATCGTTAGCTATTTCA
>CAZJZF010000077.1:0-8510 GCA_964550385.1 uncultured Lentimicrobiaceae bacterium
ACCTGAAACCTGGAACCTGGAACCTGAAACCTGGAACCTGGAACCCATTACCTTTGCCAACAGAGTTGCCCATCGATAAACTCACAATACTTCAAAGAACGTTGGCATATTTTTCTCTCCTGAAAGTATCCAAAACCGACAATAACTACATAGCGCAACTTCCAAAGATGGCGGGTTGCGATGCATCGAGCGAAGCCGAGATGTAGTTCAACATTTACAATGAGCGTAGCCGAAGTGTGGACTCATCGCTGGGTGCTTCACACCGCTCAGAGTCCTATTTATTGGCAAATCGTTATTTTATTACCATTCTTGTTGTAAATAATGTGTCTGCGTTTTTTAGGACGACTATATATATTCCATTTGGCAAATTCGTTAATACACTATTTTTAGTAACATTTTTTGAATACACTTCTTTGCCTAATAAACTATAAATGCGCAACTCTCCAAAATCACTGTGTTCTCGAACCCAAAATTCTCCATTATTTGGATTAGGATAAAATAAATTTTTTTCAATGTTCTGATTTTCAGTAATTCCGCTAATAAAGTCCACAGACATGCAAAGATTATCAATTTGCCATCCTTCATTTCCTCCAATACTGTCCGAAATGAAACTGAATCTTACAATTATACTATCTGGAAAAAAGTGATCGTTCCAAATTATTTGATTGATGTCTTTGGAGAATTTTGAATAAACCCAACCATTTGAGTTTCCAAAAACAGCCAAACTATCAAATAGAGTATCTCCTGTCCCTTCAAAAATGTGTTCATTAGCATATAATCCATTCGGTCCCCAACTTGCATTATGTTCACTTGATAATATGTCATACCAAGTGTTTCCATTATCTAAAGACATTTCAATAGAGCCATAGTCTGTAATTGAAGCAGTCATAAACCTGTGATTAAACTCTATTTCAAGTGGTGAGTATATTCCTAAATAATTTGGGACACCTCCCCATTCATCCTTAAAAACAGCATAAAACCTGGACGTGTCATTAGTAGGATAAAGCGAATCCAAATCTGTAACAATCGAGTTTATTCCAGAATAAGAACTGTCAAATACAGTCTTACTAGGTTGTCCTATTTCCCAAATCCCTATCGTGTCAATATTTAAGTAGGTTGTATTTGTATCAAAAGAATTACAAATTGTAAGGGCTCCCTGACTATATGAAATCAAAGGGGAAATTAAGATTAATATAAATAAAGTGAGCTTAGTATTATTATTCATTTTTTTCTTTTTTAATGTTTGCCAATGCGTTTATAGCCCCGGCATTTCCGAATATACCCGAAACCTGTTGGGAGGCATTGTGCGGTTGGGGTCGGTTTCTGTTGATGATCTGTGTGTTTCAGGTTTCTGATACCAAAGATACCTACTTTTACAAATCATCAAACGGAGAAGGAATTTCTTTTTTTTTTTTTTTGACTGCTGCAGGACCATAGGGGATGGATTTGGCACCTGAAGCCACTACTGCTTCGGCACCCTGAAAACCAGCACCTTGCCGGTATCATCTGTAAGCCGCAGAATAAGTATTCCGGAGGGGATGTCTTCGATGTGCAACCCGTTATGTGCAGCATCAAACCTGTAGGTTTTCAGGATCCTGCCCGAAAGGTCGGTAATCTGAGCCGTATAATCTACTCCTTGCTTCAGTCCTTTGAAATACAACAGGTTACCTGCCGGAACCGGGTATGGGGTAATATTCCGGTTTGCAGGATGTTCATCAGTTCCGATGACCAGAATATACTGGCATGCTGAGGTATCGGTACACAAAAACCCTTTGATTTCCACGGCATAATTACCCGATTGCAGCGGATGAAATACCGGCAAAACGGCTCCGGTCACGGGCAACATTCCCTGGTCGCAATCGAGCCATTGGTACTGGGTATAACCCTGAGGGGCTATGGCAGTGTCGCCCGAAATGGTAAAGGATGCCACCACAGAGTCGACGGTAAGATGCAGGGTAATGGTAGAATCGCAGCCATCGCCGGAGGTGAGGTGGTTGATGTAGTAGCCGGGGGCTGATACCGGAACACCGCCAAACCAGTATATCTCGCCGTGGCAGATTGAATCGGAAACCTGCAAATTCCATTTTTCATTTACAGTGATAGCCTGAAAAGAAGAATCGGAACAGAGCAATCCTGTTGAAATCAGTTTAATCAGATAGCTGCCGGCCGTAGTAAGCACCAGATTGGGATGTTCGATCACCGATACCAGTACTCCATTTAAAAACCATTGATACGAAAAGGAATTAAAGCTGGCATTGATAAGCTGCAGCGAATCGCCGATACACAGGGGGTATTGGGCATACGAAAAACCCGAGTGCACAGGACAGGGCGTCGGTGTGCCATATTTTGCCAGATACCCGTCGGTTTCACCGGCAGAGGTTAGCGTATCGGAGCCAAAAACTGCCTGATGCCCGGTGGCACTGCCGAAATAGCCCACGGTATACACATTGCCTGCATCGTCGGCTGCGATGTTATTGAAAACGGTATTCGTTACCCGGTTGCCTCCGGTGTGTCCAGTGATAACGGTTCCGTTTCCACTCATCTTTACAATAAAAGCACGAATGTCGGTTGATCCACCACCAGATAACTGAAGGGTATCAAAGTAATACAGCGAACCGAGAAGTCCGGACAAATAAATATTGCTGTCTGGATCGATCGCCATTCCAATGATTCCACCACTACTGTTTCCATGAAATATTTTCGTCCAGATACCTGTTCCTGAAGGGCTTACCTTTTGCACCCAGAAATTGTAAACATAGAGCGTATTAAATGAAGTGTCGTTTAGCTCGTGGTTCCCTGACCCATGCCATCCGGCAATGCACAGGGATCCGTCAGGGGCAGTTGCAAGGGCATTTACCATGTGATCGCCTGTACCATAATACCTTCTCCGCCACATCAAAGTTCCTGAACTGTTGAATTTCGCCAGAAAAGTCTCATAACCATATGGGTTCCAAAGGGTATCAACTCCGCCAATACTGAGGTTATTATTGAAGATTCCGGTAAGGTATATATTGGCGGCCGAATCCATTACCACATCTCTGGCATAATCCTGACCCGTAGATTTCAGGGCTTTGGTCCACAGGAGGTTTCCTGTACCTGCACTCCAGGCAGCCAGAAAAATGTCATCACTTCCAGCGAGGGTTAACGTATCGGTTTGAATTACAAGGGATAAGAAGGCGTAACTACCTGTTATTGCGACAACTCCATTTTTTACGGCTATGGATGTGGGATAGGCATTGGAGGTACCGGCGGTGAGCAATTTGCCCCATACCAGGTTTCCCTGCGGATCTATTTTCAGCAGGAAGGTTTTGTCGTTTCCGGTACCCGTAAAACTGAACCCATCGTACACAAGTGGATCGATACTTCGGCTGTAACATGCCAGATATACAAAACCCGAATCATCTGTACACATAGCAGCTACATGATCGTTGCGGTTTCCTCCAAAAACCCTTGCCCACTGGAGGGTACCGGAGGTGTCGTAGCGTGCCACAAAGGCCTGGTCGTACCCCGGATTGCCCGAAAAAGCAACCGTCGGAGAAAACCTGATGCTGTCCTGGTACCTTCCGCCAATGTATACTGAGGATTGCGTTCCTGTGGCCACTGTTAGGATTTCATCGGTATCGGGACCATTTACGGATTTGGCCCAAAGCCAGTTCTGTGCCTCTGCTGAACAGGATATCAGAACGAGTATAACCAATGTCTGGATTTTTCTCATCTGTTTGAATTACGCTGGTGATCGGTATATTTCTGATTAAGTTCTATGATGATTGACTCCAGAACCTCATTTCCAATTTTTCTGGCAGAAGCAAGTTCCTTCAGGGTACCCCATACAGGTTCTCCGCAAATGATACATACCAGACCAAATTTCTGCAAAATCCCAACCGCCTCCGGAAGAAGTTCTATCAGGTCCTCTACTGTAATATCTGCATGAATCATCGTAGCACAAAAGTAGTACATTTCTGACATTCTACTCCCATTCCGCAAATCTTTCAAATTCAATCAAATGGCATCCCTCGAAGTTGAATTCACAACCAAAGCATTAACAATATTTAACATAGAATATTCCATAATGGCGGGGGTTTCCGCTACTTTTGGAGAACTTATTTATCAAATTGTTTATGGTTGATTATCAGGTAAATATCCTCGAATTAAACGAACGTGTGGCACAGCAAAGCCGCATTGCGGAGATGTTGTTGCGTGGATTGGATCGGGTAGTGATCGGGCAGCACCATTTGAAAGAGCGGTTGCTGATGGCATTGCTGGCAGATGGGCATGTATTGCTGGAAGGGATGCCGGGATTGGCTAAAACCCTGGCTGTTAAATCATTGGCTCAACTCATCGATGCCCGGTTTTCCAGAATTCAGTTTACGCCAGATTTATTGCCGGCTGACCTGATTGGAACGATGATCTATTCGCAACGCGATGAGGAGTTCAAAGTAAAGATGGGACCGGTATTCGCAAACATCATTCTGGCCGATGAAATCAACCGTTCACCTGCCAAAGTGCAGAGTGCTTTGCTGGAGGCGATGCAGGAGCGGCAGGTTACCATTGGTGGCAACGGGTATCGTTTACCCGATCCTTTTATGGTGCTGGCCACCCAGAACCCAATTGAGCAGGAGGGGACCTATCCGTTGCCCGAGGCACAGACCGACCGCTTCATGTTCAAGGTGTTGGTCGGATATCCCGAGAAGGAGGAGGAGAAGCTGATTCTGAGGCAACAATCCTCTGCTGAAATTCCGGTAAACACCCCCATTGTGGGTCAGCAGGAGATCCTGGCTGCCCGGAAGCTCATCAAGGATATATATCTTGATGAGAAGATAGAAAACTACATTACCGACATTGTATTTGCCACAAGGTTTCCAGCCAGATACAAACTCGACCATTTCAGCGGACTGATACAATACGGGGCATCACCCAGGGCCAGTATTTACCTGTCGCTCACTGCCAAAACAGCAGCCTTTCTGAACCAGCGGGGATTTGTAATTCCCGAAGACGTGCGGAGTGTTTGTCACGATGTGCTGAGGCACCGCATTGGCCTTACCTATGAGGCGCAGGCTGAAGACCTGGGTACCGACGAAATCATCACCGAAATCCTGAACCAGATTGAGGTTCCCTGATGCCAGGCCGGTATTATGATGGATACTGCCGAAATACTGAAGAAGGTACGAAAAATCGGGATACGTTCCAGGGGGTTGTCCGACCAGATTTTTACGGGCCACTACCAGAGCGCTTTCAAAGGGCGTGGCATGGCGTTCAACGAGGTGCGCGAGTATCAGTACGGCGATGCCATCCGGGATATTGACTGGAATGTTACAGCCCGCTTCAACCACCCGTATGTGAAGGTTTACAATGAAGAGCGGGAGCTTCTGGTGATGCTGCTGATTGATGTAAGTGCCTCGAATCTTACGGGCTCCGGCAACCGCATCAAACAGGACCGGATTACGGAAATAGCTGCACTGCTCTCCTATTCTGCTCTAAAAAACAACGATAAGGTGGGAGTGATTTTCTTTTCTGATAAAATTGAAAAGTTTATCCCTCCGGGGAAAGGTGTACAGCATGTATTGTTCATCATTCGCCAGCTGATAAATTTCGAACCTGAAAGGAAAAACACCAGCATCGCTGAAGCGCTCCGGTACCTCAGCAACATCATACGCAAGCGCTGTATTGCCTTTGTAATCAGCGATTTTCTGGATGAGCAGTATGAAGACGCCCTGCGGATTACCTCGAAAAAACACGACATTGTCGGCCTTCGGGTGTATGACCCTGTGGAGGCTGAGATACCTGCGAAAGCTTTGCTGAGAATTACCGACCCTGAATCAGGCCGGTCGTATTGGTACGACAGCCGTTCGAACCGCGAACGGATGGGGTATGCCACCCATTATACTGCTCGAAATCAACAGTTGAAGAGCATTTTCGTGCGTTCCGGTGTTGACCTCGAGATGATTTCGACCCACGAGGATTTTGTAAAGCCTCTCATCAGGCTCTTTAAGCGAAGGGAGATGCGTAAATGAGTTTACGGGGGGGATACAATCATGTATTTACAGCACCGGTCTTCGCGATTTCGGTGGTATTGGCATTGCTGAGCCATCGGGCAATAGGCCAGGAGATCAGTGCCGAAGTGGAGGTACCCGGTTCCCAATTCCTGATCGGAGAACATATACCATTGATAATCAGAGTAACTGCCGACAAGAACATCGTTTTACAATGGCCTGAAACGGGAGACACCCTGCCTGTTGCCCTTTCGGTGTTGCACATAGCACCCATTGACACTTTGCGGGGCGATGACGGGATGTACACCTATGCGCAGAAAATTACTGTAACAGCTTTTGATTCTGGTACATATACAGTAAACCCAATAACTCTGCGATACTCCAATACAGGATCATCTTTTATCAAAGAGGCCTTCACTCCTCCCCTGCTTATCACCTTTTCACTGGCAGAAGTATCTGAAGATGAAGAAATCAGGGATATCAAGGCTCCCTTTTCCTTTCCGGTGACTTTTCGGGAGCTTTTACCCTGGATGCTGGGAGTTGCTGCTCTTATAACGCTGATAATCCTAGTAATCAAATTTTTAAGGCGGCGAAAGCGGCGGCAACACACCTTCCTTACAATGGCAGAGTCGTTGCCGTCTGAGAGCAGGGAGCCCTGGCAGGTAGCCCTTGATGCTCTGGAGCGACTGGAGGTTCCCAAAGCTGGCCAGGAGGCGAGCTGGTATTACGAAGCGGTATCGGGTATTGTGCGTGAATACCTGAGAGACGGACTGGGGGTAAATGCACCAGAGCTGACCACCCGACAGGTGATGCGCAGAATGTCATCACGCAATGATGTCACCGGCAAATGCAATAACACTCTTTCGCGGGTACTGCAGGTATCGGATCTGGTGAAGTTTGCCCGGCATATCCCTTCGGTTTCGCAACACCATGCTTTGATGGAAGATGCCAGACGGTTTGTTTCGGATACCGCGCCTGCTTTCGTGGCAGAACCAACTGAAAACCAACAGGGGGAGAAACCATGATACATGCAGTAATTCTGTCCCCCTTAACCTTTTCCCATCCCTGGTGGCTGCTGGCGCTGGCATTAATTCCTGTTTGGTATGCCGTGATGTACCGCAAGAGCAAGCCGTATTTTCCAGCCATTCATCTGCCGTTCAGCCAGGAATTCATGGGTAAGGTAAAATCGGCAAGGAGAGTACTTCCTTCGCTGGCCGGATCTTTCCTGCTGTTGGGTTACATCTCAATGACTATTGGAATGGCAGGTCCCCAATGGACAGAAAAGGGCAGGGAGCGCTACCTCGAAGGGATCGATATCATTCTGGCGATGGACATATCACTGAGTATGCTGTCGCGGGATTTTGAGCCCGACCGGCTGGAGGCATCGAAGGATGTGGCTGCACGGTTCATCCGGGAGCGGGGCCCCGACCGCATCGGAGTGGTGGTTTTTGCCGGCCAGCCCTTTACGCTTTGTCCGCTTACCGCCGACAAGGGTGCGATGATAACGCTGTTGCAGCAGGCGCAGGCAGGGTTTATTGAAGATGGCAACACTGCCATTGGTGATGGCATTGCTACTGCCATCAACCGCTTGAGGGAGAGTGATGCCCTGAGCAAAGTAATCATATTGCTGACAGACGGAGAGAACAATGCCGGCAATGTGGATCCTTTGCAGGCTGCTGAAATTGCTGCGTTGTACGGCATCCGGTTGTACACCATCGGGGTGGGAACCCAGGGGATAGCCATTGGGCCGGTGCAGATTATTGAGGGAAATATATTGTTTGGTCCCGTTCCAGTAGAAATTGACGAAAAAACCCTGACGCAGGCCGCCGAAACCACAGGAGGAAAATACTTCAGGGCCACCCACAACAGAGCCCTGGAGGAGATTTACCGGGAAATTGACCAGCTTGAAAAATCGCGACTGAAAGCCACCCTGAGTGCTTCGCGTACAGATCTTTACCAGTGGTTCGCCGGCTTAACACTTATTTTGATACTGGCCACCTGGCTCCTGCGTTATGTTTTTGCCAAAACCTTACCCTGAAACCGATGCTAGAATTCTCTGATCCCGGAATGCTTTGGTTGCTGGCGCTGATACCGCCCGGGATTCTCGTATATTATCTGTACACCCGGTGGAGGAGAAAAAATCTTGCCCGGCTGGCCTCTGATGATACCCTGCGGGTAATCGTTGTTGGGGCAGACCGGCAGCGGCATCTGCTCAAATTCATCCTGCAGCTCACAGCCGTTGCGCTGCTTGCGGTAGCCATTGCCGGACCAAGGGTTAAGGCGGCAGGAAAGAAAAAAGTGATGACAGGGGGCGATGTGATGGTTTGCCTGGATATTTCAGCCAGCATGCTTGCCGAGGACATTAAACCCAACCGCCTGACCCGGGCACGGCAGGCGGCGGGCACCCTCTTCAGGCTGCTGGATCGCGAACAGGTGGGACTCGTATTATTTGCGGGTGAAGCTTACATACAGGTACCTCTAACGGTTGACAAGACGGTGGCATCGATGCTGCTCAGTACC
>CAZJZF010000078.1:0-1025 GCA_964550385.1 uncultured Lentimicrobiaceae bacterium
TAGCACCTATCAGGGTAACAATACCCCTCTCAACAGCTCCCAGCAGTGAATCCTGCTGCGACTTACTGAAACGGTGAATCTCGTCAATGAACAGAATTACCTTGCCCTGCATCGGAACGGCCTGGTCGATCACCATCCTTACATCCTTCACGCCAGATGAAATGGCACTCAGTGTGAAAAAATGCATTTCCAGTGATCTGGCAACAATATGTGCCAGAGTGGTTTTCCCAACCCCGGGAGGCCCCCAGAATATCATCGACGGAATAGTTCCCGATGCAATGGCTTTTCGTAATACTGCACCCTCACCGGTTAAATGTTCCTGTCCAACATAGGCTTCGATCGATTCCGGCCTTAAAATCTCCGCCAGAGGTGTCTGCATTCCTTCCATGTCAATCCGTATATTTCGGCAAATCTACTATATTTGAGCCTATAGCTATTGCATTGTGAATCCTTTTTCATTACCTTCGTCGGAGATTCACTTTGAACATAAAAATATTGCAATTGTTACTTCAATGCTAATTCCTATACTGAAACAGATGACAGCGATCTCCGAACCTTACCTATTTGAATTATTTGCGACACTAACCATAACCCAACTATGACTTCAGAAGGAAAAAACTTTAAGGCCTTCAGAGAAAGGATAGAACTCTACGAAATGCAGCATGGGCCTGAATCGGCTGCCAAACAACACTCCAGAGGAAAACTTACCGCAAGGGAACGGATAACGTTCCTGTATGATGAAGGTACTTTTGAGGAGATTGACCAATTTGTGACTCCTGCAGAAAGCACAGGTTTCGGCAAAGTTACAACTCATTATGGGGATGGGGTTATCATTGGCCATGGTAAAATTGCAGGAAGGATTGTTTTTGTTTATGCCCAGGATTTTTCGGTGATGGGAGGCTCCCTGGGAGCTAAACATGCTGCAAAAATTGCCAAAATCCAGGATATGGCACTGAAAATGGGAGCTCCGATCATCGGACTAGTGGATTCAGGCGGTGCACGGATTCAGGAAGGGATCGCGAGCC
>CAZJZF010000078.1:1035-8457 GCA_964550385.1 uncultured Lentimicrobiaceae bacterium
ATCGCAATGTCAAATCCAGTGGCGTTATTCCCCAGATCAGTGTAATTATGGGGCCTGCTGCCGGTGGAGCCGTATATTCACCTGCCCTTACCGATTTTGTTTTTATGACTGCCGGCACGAGCTATATGTTTGTAACCGGTCCAAATGTGGTAAAGGAGGTTCTTAACGAAGAGGTTTCTTTCGAGGATCTCGGAGGGGCTGATGTGCATGCCCGGAAAAGCGGAGTCGCAAATTTCATATACGACGATGAGGAGAACACCCTCCTTGGAGTTAAAAAGCTTCTGGCGTTTCTCCCTTCCAACAATATGGAAAACCCTCCCTATATTGAACCTGCCAACAAAAATGAGTTGCCCGAACCCGAACTGCGAAACATCATCCCGGAAGATCCGAACAAGCCCTATGATGTTAAGGACGTTATCGCACTGATTGCTGATAACCACCGGTTTTTCGAGGTCTCGGAAAACTATGCGCAGAATGTCGTCACCTGCTTTGCACGCCTTAACGGACATACAATAGGTATCATTGCCAACCAGCCAAAGGTATTGGCCGGAACCCTCGATATCGCCAGTTCTCTGAAAGTTGCACGCTTTATCAGGTTCTGCGATGCCTTCAATATTCCCCTGCTTACCCTCGAAGATGTGCCGGGTTTCCTTCCCGGTCTCGATCAGGAACACAACGGCATCATAAAGCATGGTGCAAAAATGATGTATGCCTACAGCGATTCCACCGTCCCTAAAATTACTGTAATCCTGCGCAAATCTTACGGTGGAGCCTATTGTGTAATGAACAGCAAAAACCTTGGAGGGGATTTCAATTTTGCATGGCCTTCGGCAGAAATTGCTGTCATGGGACCAGAGGGGGCAGTATCCATCCTCTTTAAAAAAGAACTGGAAGAAGCCGCAGATCCCGCACAACGGAAGAAGGAACTCGTGCAGCAATACCGTGCAACTGTTGCAAATCCTTATGTCGCCGATGAAAAAGGGTATATCGATGAAGTGATTGACCCTGCTTACACACGCATAAAACTTATCAGAGCTTTCGAAGCACTTGAAAACAAACACGTGGACACACCTGACAGAAAACATGGCAATATGCCCCTTTAATAGGTACTGTCATATTTTGGAATTGGTTAGTTGGGGTTAAAACCAAAACAAACAGTCTTTTATGAATACCACTATCAGTAGACTTCTTATAGCTAACCGTGGCGAAATCGCCATCAGAATTGCAGAATCGGCACGCAAGATGGGAATACGGGTGTTTATGATCCGTACATCCAAGGAGCCCAATGCATTATACCTTCAATCTGCCGATGAGGTGTTGGATTTTACCGATAATCCGGATGATCTGCCCGAATTTCTTGACATTGAAAGAATTCTTTCGGCAGCATCCGGAGAAAAAATAGATGCGATCCATCCAGGGTATGGATTTCTTGCCGAAAACCCGTATTTCGCTCAGCGCTGTGAAGATGCAGGCATCATCTTTATTGGGCCTTCTCCGGATGCAATATATAAGATGGGCAATAAGACCATAGCCAAGCAGATTGCCAGGAAAGAGAAAATTCCATTGCTCGAAGGGAGCACCGGCAATATCGCATCTTTTGAAGAAGCCATAAAGATTGCTGACAAAATTGGATTTCCCGTAATACTCAAAGCAGCAGCTGGCGGCGGCGGCAGGGGTATGCGCATTGTAAACAACGCACGGGAGATGGAACGAAACTTCAACCAGGCTGTAAACGAGGCAGATAAAGCTTTTGGCGATCCTTCCATGTTTATCGAAAAATATGTCAGAAATCCACGGCATATTGAATTTCAGGTACTTGGGGATAAACATGGCCATATCATTCACCTGGGTGAAAGGGAGTGTTCCATCCAGAGAAAACACCAGAAATTGATTGAAGAAGCCCCATCCATCGCACTCGACGAAAACCTCAGGGAGCGGATGGCTGCCGAAGCTGTGAAAATTGCAAAAGCCGTGAAATATTATTCAACAGGTACGGTTGAATTTCTTCTTGATGATCGCAATGACTTCTATTTTATGGAGATGAATACCAGAATCCAGGTAGAACATCCGGTTACAGAACTTGTTACAGGTGTTGACCTTGTTGAATGGCAGATAAAGATTGCTGCCGGTGAAAAACTTACGGTAGAGCAGAAAGATGTTCGTATTTCAGGATGGGCCATTGAATGCCGCATCAATGCCGAAGATCCGCAATCGGGTTTTGCCCCTTCCCTCGGAACCATCCGGAAAATCAACTTCCCGAAAAGTAAAAACCTGCGTGTCGACAGTGGTGTAACGGATCTTTCTGTTATCACCCCTTATTATGATTCTATGCTGGCAAAACTCATTGCCTATGGTGATACCCGTGAGAAGGCAATCCAGCACATGATCCAGGCTCTGGAAAAGACCAGGATAATGGGTACCAAGACTTTGATACCCTTCCACAAAGCCGTGATGCACAATAAGAAATTCAGGAAAGGGAGTTTCAATACGTCATTCATTCAGGAGGATATGGATACTTTGTGGTATCAGGAACCCGCAGAAAAGCTTTTTGCCGCTTTTCTGGCTACCATCGATTTTCAGCAGGAAGTGATGGCAGATAAGACAACTGTGGTGGATTACAGCAAGGGAAAACAGCTTTCCCCGTGGATTATCAATAAACGGATGAAATAGCATGCCTTTAAGGTTTGAATATCAACTAATTGTTACTGAAAAACAAGTCCAGACATGAGCAAGACCCCCAAACCCGAAGTTCGAAATGAGTTCATTGCTATCTGCCACGAGAAAGGATGCAAATTCGAATTCAGATTTCTCGATGATGATACCGTTAAGCTGGGCTCAAAATCACCAGGACTTTCTCTTGTTACCGACGAAGAGGGGTATACCTGGGTTGAGGGTCAGGGTGAGCGGTATACTGCTGAGATCTTAGAAAAATCGCAGAACCGGTACCATATACTGATCAATGGAAACAGCTATCATTTTTCAGTTGAGACGCCATTTTCATTTAAAAGGAAGAAATTTCTCAACAAACTCAGAAAGGGCAGCAAACTTGTTCGCCTGAATTCTCCAATGCCCGGAAAAATTGTGGAACTGATGGTAGCCGAGGGTGATAAAGTATCTGCCGGTGATGAAATGCTGATCCTCGAAGCTATGAAGATGCAGAATGAGATCCGTACCGAGATCACAGGGATAGTTACAAAAATCCATGTAAAGCCGGGTGTCAACGTAATGAAGGATGAGATACTTCTTGAAGTATCCAGAGATTAATTTTCTGTTGTGTTGAATGGGTGAATTTTCATCCTATATTTACACCTCCGCAGCAAAACCATTAATCATTTCTATCATGCTGAAAGAAAATTTCACCCAATACATGCTCGGCAGTATTTCCGAAAATTGGGAAAAAACTGCACTTTCCGATTATGAAGGGGAGTCATTTACCTTTGCCGAAGTGGCAGATTGGATCACGCGCTTTCATGCCTTTTACAGACTTTCCGGGCTCGTTGAAGGCGATAAAATAGCCCTGGTTGGTAAAAATTCCTCCCGTTGGGGCATTGTCTACCTCTCAGCAATTACCTATGGCGCAGTCATTGTCCCGGTGCTTCCCGACTTTAAGGAGGATGACCTTCATGTAATCCTTGCCCATTCTGATTCGGTACTGTTGTTTTCGGGTGATTTTTTCAAAGACCGGGTAGATTATACCCGTTTGCCAGCCATAAAGGCAACCATATCGCTTGAAAATTTTTCTATGGTTTGGGCAGCAGTTCCCGAAATGACAGACGCATGGAAAGAATGTACAGAGGAGATTGAAACTCTGGGAAGAGAAGGATTTGATGTTCCTGAAGTACCCAACCAGAAGCTTGCGGTAATCAGCTATACGAGTGGTACCACCGGAAATGCCAAAGGGGTAATGATCACCCACAACGCCCTGGCTGCCAATATCAGATATGCCCGAAATAATATGCCTTTGAAATCAGGTGATCCGATTGTCTCGTTTCTGCCATTAGCCCATACTTTCGGGTGTGCTTTCGAGTTCCTGTTCCCCTTTTCTCTTGGTTGCAATATTACCATCCTGACAAAAACTCCTTCACCTCAGATCATCATTAAAGCATTTCAGGAGATTAAGCCAGCCCTCATCCTGACAGTTCCTCTGGTGATCGAAAAAATCTTCGTTAAGCAGATTCTGCCTGTGATTTCTAAGCCTGCCATGAAAATCCTGCTGGCAGTACCTTTGATCAACCTGTTGATTATGGGTAAGATAAAGAAGAAATTGATTACAGTCTTTGGGGGTCGTTTCCACGAGATCGTCATAGGTGGGGCTCCTTTGAACCACCAGGCAGAAAAATTCTTCAAGAAAATTGGTTTTCCTTTTACGGTAGGGTATGGTATGACCGAATGCGGGCCGCTTATCAGCTATGCACCATGGACTGAGAATCCCATCCGGTCATCCGGAAGGGCGATAGATACGCTGGAGGTAAAAATCGACTCCATCGATCAGATAAGAGAGGTGGGGGAGATCTTAGTTCGGGGCGAGAATGTGCTGATTGGCTATTATAAAAATGAAAAGGCTACAAATGAAATACTGGATGATGAGGGCTGGCTGCATACCGGAGATCTGGGCCTCATTGACCGGAATGGGTTCATCTACATCAAGGGACGCAGTAAGAGTATGTTTCTTGGAGCCAATGGCAGAAATATTTACCCTGAGACGATTGAATCACTCTTTGACACAAAAACCGGTATAGCAGAAAGCCTTGTGGTTCAGCGCAACGATAAGCTCGTGGCGCTCATATATCCCGATAAAGAATTTGTAACCAGGGAAAAACTCACAGCCGATGGCTTGCAGGAATTGATGGAACAACACAGAAAAAGTGTGAATGGCCACCTGCCATCCTACATACACATTAGTGAACTGGAAATCAGGGATACAGAATTCCAGAAGACGCCAAAAAGAAATATTCGCAGATTCCTGTATAAATAATTATGCTTCAGGAGATTCACTCTGCAGGGTGAAGGTGATTTTCTCCGCCTCCTTGCTGAATCCTACCACCATCACATCATTTTCTTTCAGATCGGTACGGATAATCTCCTCGGCCAGTTCATCTTCGATATATTTCTGGATAGCGCGTTTCAGAGGCCTGGCACCATAGTTTGGATCCCAGCCCTTCTCTACAATGTAATCTTTCGCTTCAGGGGTGATCTCAAGCTGAAAACCAAGCTCCTTAACACGTTTGTAAAGCTGTTTAAGCTCAATATCTATGATCTTATGGATATCATCCCTGCCCAGACTGTTAAATATCACCACATCATCAATTCTGTTGAGGAACTCCGGGGCAAATGCTTTCTTAAGGGCATTTTCCAGGATGCTGCGGTCTATATCATCGCGGTTTTCTGTTCGGGCTGTGGTGGCAAATCCCACCCCTGCACCAAAATCCTTCAGTTGCCGCGATCCGATGTTGGAGGTCATGATGACAATAGTGTTCTTGAAATCGATTTTTCTGCCATAAGAATCGGTGAGCAGTCCGTCGTCCAATACCTGAAGCAGGATATGGAAAACATCGGGATGAGCTTTTTCAATCTCATCAAGTAACACAACAGAATAGGGCTTCCTGCGTACTTTTTCCGAAAGCTGTCCGCCCTCTTCATAGCCTACATAGCCCGGAGGTGCACCAACCAGCCGCGATACCGCGAATTTTTCCATGTATTCGCTCATGTCAATCCGGATCAGTGCATCATCAGAATCGAACAGGTAGCGGCTTAAAACTTTCGCCAGATGCGTTTTCCCCACACCGGTAGGGCCCAGAAAAATGAAAGTTCCAATAGGTTTCCCCGGATCCTTCAGTCCGGCCCTGTTTCTGCGTATGGCTTTTACCACCTTTTTAATCGCCTCGGCCTGGCCGATTACACTCCCTTCGAGCTCATCTTCCATACGGATTAACCTCTCGCTTTCGTTGCGTGCGATACGCTGTACCGGAACACCTGTCATCATGGCCACAACCTCTGCAACATCCTGTTCACCAACCTTTTCACGGTGCCTTCGTGCATCCGACTCCCAATTCTTTTTCTCCTGCTCAAGTTTCTCAAGCAGGGTTTTCTCTTCATCGCGGCAACGGGCTGCATCTTCAAATTTCTGACTGCGGATGGCGATATTCTTCCTGGCCTTTACGGCTTCGAGCTCCTGTTCAATGGCAAGAATTTCAGTTGGAACATTAAGATGAGTAAGATGAACCCTTGAACCTGACTCATCCAAAGCATCAATAGCCTTATCAGGCAGACAACGGTCGCTGATGTACCGGGAGGTAAGGGATACACATGCTTTAATTGCCTCCGGTGTGTATTCGACCAGGTGATGGTCCTCGTATTTCTCCTTGATGTTGTGCAGAATCTCGACGGTCTCTTCCGGGGAAGTGGGATCTACCATAATCTTCTGAAAGCGGCGCTCCAGGGCACCGTCTTTTTCAATATGCTGCCTGTATTCATCAAGGGTTGTTGCTCCGATACACTGGAGATCACCCCGTGCCAGAGCGGGTTTAAACATATTCGATGCATCGAGGGATCCGCTGGCACCTCCTGCACCAACAATGGTGTGTATCTCGTCGATAAACAGGATGACATCCTGGTTCTTTTCCAATTCGTTGAGAACCGCTTTCATACGTTCCTCAAACTGCCCTCTGTATTTGGTACCAGCTACCAGCGATGCCAGATCAAGGGTTACGATCCTTTTGTTAAACAAGGCCCTTGACACTCTTCGCTGAATGATGCGAAGAGCCAGCCCTTCAGCAATGGCAGACTTGCCAACACCAGGCTCGCCGATCAGAATCGGATTATTCTTCTTTCGCCTGCTGAGAATCTGGGCAATTCGTTCAAGTTCACGCTCACGACCCACTACAGGATCCAGCTTGTTATCTTCAGCTGCTTTCGTCAGATCCCTACCGAAATTATCAAGGACAGGTGTTTTGCTCTTGCTCTCAGCCCCCTTTCTTGCTCCGGCTGCACTAGCTCCGGAGGTGCGCCCTGATTCAGGTTCGTCCATGTCGTCATCAGCTCCCCCTTCCGGGTAATCGGAGGTAGGAGAGGAGGCTGATCCGGAATCATCGAAATCGGCAAGCTTCGAAACTTCACTTTTCAATGTTTCGTAAGTAACGCCCTGTGCAACAAGAAGTTTCGAAACAAAACTATCCTGATCTTTCAGAATGGCAAGCAATAAATGCTCAGTGCCAATGAGTTCACTACGGAATGACCGGGCCTCAAGATAGGTGATCTTCAATACTTTTTCTGCCTGCCGAACCAATGGAATATTGGTCACATCCTTCATGTCTACATCCTGTCGGCTGATGGTCTTTTCAATACGCTTTTTTAATCCAACAATGTCAACATTCTGATAGGCAAGAATCTGCATAGCCTTTCCTTCCCCTTCTCGAATCAATC
>CAZJZF010000079.1:0-8442 GCA_964550385.1 uncultured Lentimicrobiaceae bacterium
AGTAGGCCCGGGGCGTCCGGCATTGGCTTCCACCACAGCCATTTTAAAATCGAAAGGGAGAAATTCTGTCCCCATCAGGTACCGGGTGATTTTGCCATCGGGGCTGAGCATGATCAATGCAGCGGCATGAATATAATCGTCCGGACCATTGGGAAGATATTTAAAACCTACTGTATCGGTGATACTGGCAATACTAAGGCTGTCGCCCGTAAAAAAATGCCAAGCGGTGGTATCCACCGGTTTGGTGATCTGGGCGATATAATTTTTCTTTTTCCCACGGGCGAGCTCTGAATTCTCTCTGGGGTTAAAACTGATATTCAGTACCTGAAAATCCTTTCCCAGCGTCAGGTCTGTCTGGCTGATTACCTTAGCCACACCATCCATCAATGGGCTGCAGATCCCCCTGCAGCGATAGAACACAAGCACCAGGGCAGTGGGTTTGTCGAGCACATCTGCAAGTACAACTGTATCACCATGCTCATTAATAAAGTTCAGGGTGGTATCCACGTATCTCCCCAGGTGCTCAAAAATGCCGAGATCGCCTCCGGGAGCAACTGGAATTTCCTGGGCTTTTATCAAACCTCCTGCAAGTAAAAACAATGCGCAGGTTATCAGTTTTCTCATCGAATTTTGGTTTGGTTCTTTATTCAAAAGAACAAAAAATCTTAATGCAAATGAACACAGGATTCACGCCTGTCAGATATTTCTATCCTTTCTTGCTGAAAACATGATTTTTATATCTAATTTAGAAAATGTAAAAATTAAGAGCCTGTGTATAAATATCTAAATGATTGCATACTTTTGATCTTCTTATGTAAACCTCAACTATACACACCATGAGAAAACTCTTTGTTGTGCTACTGCTGGCAGCACTGATTGCACCGGCCTGCAGGAATCAGGAAGCCAATGTGCCCGGCAACACCCAGGATGCCATTGATTCGAACCGCCTGGTTACTGTTAAGTTCTCTGTAGATGGGATGACCTGCACCGGCTGTGAAAACACCATCAACCAGGCCGTTTCAGAAATCCAGGGGGTAACGTCCGTCAAATCCTCTTTCCAGGAAAAATATACTGAGGTTACCTTCGATTCTGCAATGGTTCAACATGCAATGATTGAAGAGGCTGTTGCAGGTAAAGGGTATGAATACAAAGGGGTATTTCAGCCTGTTGATAAACCGTAGCATCGGAAACAAATGCCAAATATTTTTCGGCGTATTGTTGGATTTTACATTTCAGGCTTCAGGGAAATGACCTGGGGTCGTTCCCTTTGGATTATTATCCTGCTGAAGCTTTTTGTGATGTTTGTGATCCTGAAGCTTTTCTTCTTCCCCAACTTTCTTAAATCCAACTTCGACACAAAAGAAGAACGGGGGGATTACGTAATTGAGACTTTGACCAAACCAAAATCATAAAGCCTATGTTTGAATTTGACTATGCACTGATCGACTGGTCGAGGGGGCAGTTTGCCCTTACGGCCATGTACCACTGGCTCTTTGTGCCACTTACTCTGGGGATTACGTTCATTATTGCCATTATGGAAACCATCTATGTTCGTACCGGCAATCCAGAGTGGAAAAAGATCACCAAATTCTGGATGACCCTTTTTGGTATCAACTTCGCCATCGGCGTAGCCACAGGGTTAATTCTTGAATTTGAATTCGGAACCAACTGGTCGCACTACTCCTGGTTTGTCGGGGATATTTTTGGTGCCCCGCTGGCCATCGAAGGCATCATGGCTTTTTTCATGGAAACCACCTTCATTGCCGTGATGTTCTTTGGCTGGAATCGTGTGAGTAAAAGATTTCATCTTACCTCCACCTGGCTGGTAGCCATTGGCTCGAACCTAAGTGCATTGTGGATTCTTGTAGCCAATGCCTGGATGCAGGATCCTGTGGGGATGAAGTTCAATCCCGACACAGCTCGGAATGAGATGGTGAACTTCTGGGATGTTTTCCTCTCCCCGATGGCCATCAACAAGTTCCTGCATACCATCACCAGCGCCTACACCCTGAGTGCTGTTTTTGTGATCGGCATCAGCGCCTGGTTCCTGCTCAAGGGAAGGCATCAGATGCTGGCAAAGAAAAGCATGATCGTTGCTTCCATTTTCGGTCTGTTTGGGATCATTGGCACCATCGGAACCGGGGACGGCTCTGCCCGGCTTGTGGCCCACAAACAACCCATGAAATTTGCTGCCATGGAAGGGCTGGCCAAGGGGCAGAAGGGGGTAAGCCTTACCACGCTGGGATTTGTGGTAAACCCGGAAAATCCTGACGATACCATACCGGGAAAAGAGATTACCTTCAGGATAGAAATTCCTGACATGCTTTCCTACATGGCCTATCTCAACAAGGATGCTTTTGTTCCTGGGGTAAAAGACCTCATCGAAGGAAACGCTGAACACGGTATACCTCCGGTGACAGAGAAAATTGCCTCCGGAAAGATTGCCATTCAGGCACTGGCCGATTACAAGGAAGCGCGAAAAACCAGCAACGATTCGGCTGCACTGGCTGCAAAAACACTGCTCGAGGAACATTACAAATACTTCGGGTATGGCTATTTTGAGAACCAGGAAAAACACCTGATACCCAGTATCCCACTAACATTTTACAGCTTCAGGATTATGGTGGGGCTGGGGTTGCTGTTTGTGCTGATGTTTGCGATGGTGCTTCTTTGGACCCTCAAAGGGAAAATGGAGCGGAAGAAATTCTGGCTGCGCCTCGCCGTCATCACCATCCCATTCGCCTACCTGGCTTCGATGTGCGGATGGATTGTGGCAGAAATGGGCAGGCAGCCCTGGGTTATCCAGGATCTGATGCCTACAATGATTGGAGTAACCCGGATTGATGCGGCAGCTGTACAAACCACTTTCTGGTTGTTTGTGGTGATTTTCACATCACTGCTCATCGCCGAGATTTCCATTATGGTAAAGCAAATCAAAGTCGGACCCAAAGAAGAAGGAGGAAACTGATATGTTCTCAAACCTTTCACATTTCGCTCTGCAACAGTATTGGTATGTTATCGTATCGGTATTGGGCGCCCTGCTTGTATTTCTGATGTTTGTTCAGGGAGGACAAACCCTCATCTATTCCCTTGCCAAAAATGAATCCGACAGGCGCATGCTTATCAACGCCCTGGGAAGGAAATGGGAACTTACCTTCACCACTTTGGTAACCTTTGGCGGGGCGTTCTTCGCTTCGTTTCCCCTGTTCTATGCCACCAGCTTTGGCGGGGCTTACTGGGTATGGATTGCTATCCTGATATCATTTGTGATACAGGCTGTTGCCTATGAGTATCGAACAAAACCCGCCAATGTTCTCGGGAAGAAAACCTTTGAAATCTTCCTGTTTCTCAACGGACTTCTGGGAACCATCCTCATCGGAACTGCCGTGGGAACGTTCTTCAACGGGGCCAACTTTGTTCTGGAGTTCGGGCATCAGGGAATCGCAAGCTCCTATTGGGCACATCCCGCCCACGGGCTCGAAGCCGTATTGAACCCTCACAATGTCGCCCTCGGCCTTTCGGTGTTTTTCCTGGCCCGCCTTCTGGGGGCAATGTTTCTGTTTAAGCAGGTAGAAAGCCCCGAGGTAGCCGGTAAAATTCGCAAGGTACTCCTCAGAAATGCCATCCCCTTTCTGGTTTTCTTCCTCTATTTTCTGATCCATCTGATGTTCAAAGATGGATATGCCTACGACTCCGAAACCGGACTTGTTTCGCTGGAGGGTTACAAATATCTGCACAATATCCTGCAAATGCCTTTCAATACAGTAATATTGCTCCTGGGCGTACTGCTGGTGCTTTTTGGTCTCTTCCTGGGCATTTTCAAAGGCAGGGAAAGTGCTTTCACCTATGCTGGTTTTGGAACTGTTCTCACAGTGCTCTCTCTCTTTCTGCTCGCCGGTTTCAATAATACCTGCTTCTATCCTTCAGCCCATGACCTTCAAAGTTCTCTCACCATCCGCAACAGTTCTTCCAGTCATACCACCCTTATTGCCATGAGCTGGGTCTCATTACTGGTACCATTCGTGCTGGCCTATATCTGGTATGTGTGGCGGGCGATGAGCAGAAAGAAGATTACAAAGGAGGAGATGGAGACAGATAGCCATGTGTATTAGGAGTTCGTAAAGTTCGTAAAGTTCGTAAAGTTATTAAAGTTATTAAAGTTATTAAAGTTTATAAGGATGAAATACCTGCATGAAATATTGTGGCTGGCGTCATGGCCAGTAATGATTTGGGTTGCCTACAAGCTATGCGCCTGGGCGATCCGAAAATTCGAAGCACGCAATCAGGAAGGGTAAACTCCTGATTTGACTCTATAAGAAGCCATCGGCTCGGCTGATATCCATCTTTATCAGCCGGTCGGTGGCTTTTTTGTACCGTGTTTCCAGATCAGTATTCTATCTTTGCGTGAACAGAAAATGAGCAATACTGTTATCAGATAATGTTAAAAATTATATCCAGATATCAGCAGAAACGTCCGGGCAACATGCAGCTTGAGCTGGAATCGAGATGCCTTCCCGGAACACCTTTTACCCAGGTTTCAGGAACAGGCGTCATTTCCGAAAAACCTTCTCTTTCAGGGTTATATGAATCAGAAACTCCGGTTAAATTCGATCCATCGGCTTTTCCTGACGACCCCTTTAATTATGTTAAACTGGCGGTTGAAGGATTGCCGCCAGCCCGGGAGAAACGTGCAGTGGTGGCCATCATCGGAGCAGGTGCATCTGGGCTTGCGGCTGCAATGGAATTGCTGCGTGCAGGACATTATCCGGTAGTTTTTGAAGCATCGGACCGCATCGGAGGCAGACTTTTCACCGTAAGGGCTTTCGAGGATCCTCTGGTGTACGCCGAGATGGGCAGTATGCGGGTACCTCCTGTGCACCGCACACTGATGCACTACCTTTCGCTTTTCGGCATCAAAACCCGTAAGTTCCCCAACCCAAACAATATAAAAACCTGCTACTATGTAAATGGCAGAAAAGAGTATGGAAGCCCTGAACAACAGGTTCCCTGGGTAGAAAACCTTTACCGCAAATGGGATGCTGCCATACGTCCCTTTGCCCAACAGATGCAGGAGGTATGGCATGATCCCGAGTCCAGGGTGAAAAAATGGAAGGAGATTACCCTCCGATACAGGAATGCTTCTTTCCGGGATTTTCTGGAAGAACAATTATGGAGTGAAGAGGAGATAGAACTGTTCGCAACGGTGGGTTTTGGCGTGGGAGGCTATGGTCCACTTTACCCGATCAGCTTTATTGAGATCCTTCGGATCAATGTGTGCCGCTGGGACGATGAACAGTTGGAAATTGTGGGCGGCAACGACCTGCTGGCTCAGGGGTTTTATGAACACAGGGTTGAGGTTGAAGAGGAGGAGATGAAATCGCTCAAAGACCTTGGGCTTGTGGCTTTACATTCTCCTGTTACTCATATCAACAGGGATGACAACTCGGGCAGACTGCTGCTCCGTACCAAACAAGGTGACGGGTTTGCAGCAGATGCCATCATCATCACGGCACAGGCAAGAGCCGTTCAAATGGAAATGGATATACGCCGCGACCTTTTAACCCACAAACAATGGCAGGCGTTGTACAATACCCACTTTATGTCGTCGGCAAAAATATTTCTGGAAACCGATTCTGCCTTCTGGAATAACCCCGGATCCGACATCACAACCACCATCACCGACCTGCCCATCAGGGGGGTTTATTTTTTCGACTTTGAGGAAACTGACTCAGGATTAATCTGCGCCAGTTATACGTGGGAAGATGACAGCCGTAAATGGCATGCCTCCACCATAGAAGAAAGAACAGAGAAAGCCATTGGCATGCTCGAAGAGATTTACGGATCCGGAAGCATCAGGCCGCATGTTGTAAGTGCATATGGGTTCAGCTGGGAAGAGATGCCGGGTTACCGCGGAGCTTTTAAGCAGTTCTATGCTGGTCAGCACCATTATTTTGACGCACTGGCTTCTCCGTCCAATAACATATGGTTTGCCGGCGATGCGGTATCCTATGCGGGTGGCTGGATTGAAGGGGCCTTGCAATCGGGACTCCGTGCGGCTCGTGAAATAACTGAACAATTTCAGTAAAACGCCATGCAGCTATTCTACCACTCCGACATTCCCGCACAGGGCACCTTTACCCTGGATCCTCCAGAAACAAAACACCTGCTGAAAGTGATGAGGAAACGTGTGGGTGATGAAATATGTATTACCAACGGGAAAGGGTTTATTTTCCAGTGCAGAATAATGAACGATCATCCATCTGAATGCACGATGGAAGTATTGCTGTGTAAACCCGGCAAGGATGTTCGTAATGCTTCACTCCATCTGGCCATTTCCCCGGTAAAAAATCCTTCCCGCTTCGAATGGCTTCTGGAAAAAGCAACCGAATCGGGGCTTGGTGAGATTACTCCCATGCTTTGCCACCGAACGGAGAAACAGCACATTAAACCAGAAAGGTTTCAAAGCCTGCTTATATCTGCCATGAAACAGTGTGGCAGAACTCTGCTCCCAAAACTCCATCCTCCCACACCCTTCTCAGAAGCACTTCGGTTAAAAAGGGATAATCCCGGTTTTATTGCCTGGTGCGGCGAAGAGGATCTCCCCTATCTGAGGAAGGTTATTCCTGCCGGAACAGATGTACTGGTAATGATTGGTCCGGAAGGTGATTTTACCCGGGATGAGATTGACCTTGCCATCAGTTACCATTTTCTGCCGGTAAGTCTTGGCAATGCCATCCTGCGCACCGAAACCGCCGGCCTGATGGCTTCCATGGCTTTCAACTTTGTGAACTCCTGACCTGTAATTTCTTTTATTACCTTTGTATTCTGTATTCAGAAGTCCTTGTTTATGCACAAAATCCTCATTTTTTTCAGCGCCCTGTTGTTCATGGCCGCCTCGGCCCCTCCACCGGCAGGCAGCCCTGCCATGCCCATCGCATTGCTCAAGTACAGCGGTGGCGGCGACTGGTATGCAAACCCCACCTCTCTGCCCAACCTCATCGGTTTCTGCAATAAAAATCTGAGTACAAATCTCGAGAAAGAGCCCCATACCGTGATGCCGGGAAGCGATGAGATCTACAATTACCCGTTCATTCATATGACAGGACACGGCAATGTGGTTTTCTCAGACCAGGAAGCTGCCAACCTGCGCACCTACCTGATGGCCGGGGGATTTCTCCATATCGACGACAACTACGGAATAGACCCCTTTATCAGACCCCAGATGAAAAAGGTGTTTCCTGAACTCGACTTCGTGGAGTTGCCTTTTTCGCATCCGGTATATCATCAGAAATACGACTTTCCGCGAGGGCTTCCGAAAATTCATGAACACGACAATAAACCACCCCAGGGATTCGGGCTCATTTTTCAGGGTAAACTGGTTTGTTTCTATTCCTATGAAACCGACCTGGGAGATGGATGGGAAGATGCCGAAGTGCACCGCGACAGTGAAGAAACCCGCCTGAAAGCCCTCCGGATGGGAGCCAACCTCGTACAGTATGCTTTTACCCGATAATCAATCTGATCATGAAACACCCCCCTCTGTTAACGGTTGTCCTTCTTTTCTTCCTCCTCAGCCTGGGATGCAATAAAAATACCGACCGTATTGTAATCGAAGGCACTATCACCGATGCCTTTCAATCTATACCGTTACAAGGGGTTACTGTTTCTTTGTATGGAAAACTCTTCTCCGGAGGGGTTTTTAATCCCAATCCCAGCCTTATTACATCAGCCCAAACCGATGCAGAGGGGAAATTTATAATCGATATAGAACAGGTAAAAGCGAGCGATTTCGAATTGCAGGCTGCACGGGACCAGTATTTTGACTACATAAAAATCCTGACCATCAACGAAATCGCCTCAGGTAAAGCCTACCAGCCCCAAATTGGCATGAATCCTACAGGCATTCTCAGGCTAAAGGTGCAGAATACCAATCCCATCAATGCTTCCGATCTTATTACCTACCGGATTGTTTCTGATAACCCCTCCTGTAACGACTGCTGCAACAGCGACTGGAAACAGGGTCAGGGAATGACTTACAACACCGAAACGGTTTGCCGAACCAAAGCCGGAAAACCTGCATTCATCATCTGGAATATTCATAAAGGCACAACCCACAAATCTGATTCGGCAACGGTAAATATTCCATTATTTGACACAGCCTTTTATCATCTGGTTTATTAGAATTCCCTTATAAGACTTTTCTCTCCGGCAACATAGTCCGGTCATTCTGCTTATTTACCCATATGGCCGTCATTCATTGTAAAGAAAAAGGAGGCCTCTCAGCCCCCATCTTTTTACTTTAGCTTCGACTGCGCTCAGCCACCGCAATCTTTTTACTTTAGCCTTTATACTTTAGCCTTTATGCTTTTGTGGTCCCACCTGGGCTTGAACCAGGGACCTACTGATTATGAGTCAGTTGCTCTAACCGACTGAGCTATAGGC
>CAZJZF010000080.1:0-8270 GCA_964550385.1 uncultured Lentimicrobiaceae bacterium
ACCAGGGGACGGATTCATCCTATGCCCTCTTCAACTGGCTTCCCACCCCGATGCACATCCGGCAGCAGCCGTGGTGCTTTGTATCCACCATCCGCGACTATGCATGCCCTTACCACCTTTCCCGGCAGTACACCTATTGTTTTAAGGTTGAAGGGATTGCTGTTGATGCAGGCCCGGATAAAGTGGGATGTGTTGGAGATGTGGTGAACTTCCAGGCCACTGCAGCAGGAACCGGTAATGTATATCAATGGTTTGTCGACGGGGTATCGGCAGGGCCTTACCAGACTTCCAATGCCTTTGCCCTCAGCACCCAGGGGATGTCTGCCGGGAGCCATGCAATCAGCGTGATGGTGAATAACGCAGCCATGAACCTGACCTGCCCCGGCGTTGATTTCGTGATACTAAACCTTTACCCGCAGCCGCAGCCCTATCTGGGGTCTGATACTGCAATTTATCCCGGAACCGTGCTTTCCCTAGATGCAGGATCGGGATTCCTTTCTTATCTTTGGTCCACCGGAGTAAGTGCACAGACGGCATTTATTGACTCATCCGGAACCGGTATCGGCATTAAAACAGTTTGGGTGTCAGTAACCGACATCAACGGGTGTTCCGGCTCAGACACCATCCTGGTCAACTTCAACCAGAATCCGGGGATGGAAGATCTGCAAAAATCCTTCACAATAGGGCTGTCGCCCAACCCTTCTCAAGGATTTGTATATATGACGCTTCCATCAGATATTGTGATGCCGGAAAAAGTTGAAATCATATCTGCAGATGGTAAAACTCTGGTAGATCAGCAGATGGTAAAAACAGAGATCCAACCTGTGATGAAGCTGGATCTCGGTAATTTGCCAGTTGGAATATACCTGGTGAAAGTTACTTTAACAGACGGTTCTGCTGGCACAGCCCGCCTGGTAATCACCAGATAAAGAATCGGTTTTAGTGTTTGCTGAGATAGTCGGCCACCCCTTCGGCATCGGCTTTCATGGCGTCGTCGCCCTGATGCCAGTCGGCCGGACAAACTTCACCATGCTCCTCAAAGTGCTGAAGGGCATCCACCATACGGATCACCTCATCGACGCTGCGACCCAGAGGTAAATCGTTCACCACCTGATGCCTTACGACTCCTTCCTTGTCGATGAGGAACAATCCACGATACGCTACCGGGGCACCCTTAAATTCGCTTTCCCCCTCATCATTGAAGGCATATTCGCCTGCCAGCACATCGTAATTTTCCGAGATGGTCTTTGAAAGGTCGGATACAATGGGGAATTTTACCCCCTTGATGCCCCCCTGGCTCAATTCGGTATTAAGCCATGCCCAATGTGAAAATTTTGAATCCACCGAACATCCTACCACTGCCACATTGCGCTTTTCAAATTCGGTGATCTTCCTCTGGAAAGCCAGAATTTCTGTGGGGCATACAAAAGTGAAATCCAAAGGATAAAAGAAAAATACTACGTGCTGCTTTCCGAGATACTGATCGAGGGAGAAATTATCTGCGAATTCACCTCCGTTTACTACTGCCTCGGCTTTGAATGCCGGGGCTTTCTTTCCTACCAATACTGCCATGATGTTTAATTGTTTAGTTGTTTATTCGTTTAGTTGTTTATTCGTTTAGAGTTGAGTTGTGTACCAAACAAAAACGAGGGGTAAAAGTTTAAACAGTCCCTAACCTTCTGTGAAGATTTACTGAGAATTTAAACTGAGATTTTTACAATACCGTCTTCGAATACCGCCAATCACTAAAAGTCAATAAGATCACAAAAGATCAGCGTTACTTGTATTGAGCGCAGTCGAAGTAACAGCGTTTCAATTTAATTACAGAAAGTTCTCATTCAGAAAAGCCTGAAATCCATCCTTATATCCTTCGGAAACGGGGATGGCTGCCTTACCAAAGATTATCTGCGACCGTTCAACCAGATCCACATGCTGCAGGTTTACGATGAAAGAGCGGTGCACCCGCATAAAGGAGGTAGCCGGCAGCCGGGATTCGAGCGCTTTCAGGGTGCTGAGCGACAAAACAGGCCTGGATTCATGCTTCAGGTAAATCTTCACATAATCCTTTAAGCCTTCTATATACAGGATATCCTCAAAACGGATTCGGCGGATTTTATACTCCGACTTAATAAAAAGGAATTGCTGATCGGCAGATATATTAACGGACTTCTTTTCAAGCTCCCTGATTTTCATTGCTTTATTTGCTGCCCTAAGAAATTCTTCGTAGCTGAAAGGCTTCAACAGATAATCCACGGCATCAAGTCTAAAGCCCTCTACTGCATATCGGTCGGAGGCAGTTGTGAAGATTACTTTGACGTCAGTGGTAAGGCGCCTTGCGAAATCAGTACCACTCTGATCGGGCATCATCACATCAAGAAAAACCAGGTCGACAGGCTCATGCTGCAGGAATTCGGCAGCTGAAAGGGGGTTGTCGAAACTCCCTTTCCACTCCAGAAAAGGGGTTTGGCGGATGTATCCGGTAATCAGCTCAAGAGCAAGGGGTTCGTCGTCGATAGCTATCGTAATCATGTCGGGTGGTATTCGCTCAGATCAAGCATCAAAGATACATCCCAGATCCCGTTTTCAGGTCCTGCAGAGAGCCAAAATCTACCAGGCAGCTCAAGAGCAAGTCTTTTACGCACATTAACCAAACCGATTCCTTTTCGCTTATCTGTATCATCTGATGACGACTCGGAAGTATGGATTGCGTTGCGACATAAAAAACGAAGCTGTTTCTGATTGATTTCGAGCGCAATTTCAACAAAGGAAGCTTTCCGGTTGCTGATCCCATGCTTGAATGCATTCTCCACAAAAGGGAGAAACAACAGCGGTGGCACAAAGATTCAGGTGGCCTCACCGGGAAATGACCAGGATACTTCTACCCTCCGGGGGATTCTGAGCCGCATCAGCTCAATATACCTTCTAAGAAAATCTGTCTCCTCTGCCAGAGAAACCAAAGGTTTATCCGTTTCATACAGCAGGTAACGCATCATTTTCGACAGCACCAGAATCGTTTCCCGGGCCTCGCTGGGGCGGGTTTCGGTAAGGGCATAGATGCTGTTGAGGGTGTTGAAAAAGAAGTGCGGACTGATTTGATTTTTCAGATACTGCAACTCTGAACGGATTCGCTCTTTTTCTGCTTCCTTCCGCATTTGCTCATCGTGCCGTATGTTTTGCACATACCGCAATCCTAACCCCAGCAACGAAACCATAAAACCCGCCAGCAAAAAGTTATAGTCGCTAAGAGCTCTTGGAGGTTTCTGCCTTGGGCGGAAATGATCGCCCGGAAAATCAGTACGCCCCTGACCGGAATGAGGCCTGCCGTTATAGGAGGCTTCCGTCATGATCCTGTCACGTTCGCCAGACGGATGCATGATTACCTCCATACCTTCCCTGAAGAATAAAGTAACCATCAGCAAGGTAAGGCCTGAAACAGCGAGATAACGCAACCGGGTCCTGTGATGAAAAAACCACCGCGCATACACCAGATAGTTCAGGTAGAAGAGTGCGGCATACAGAAATACATGTAGCAGCAAATGGCTGGTGAACTTCTGGTTGAGTTCTGATGCAATGGACATAAGGTACAGCGGAAAGGCAATGAGCACCATCCATATCCCGGCATGCAGGATAACCGTACGCAACTTAGGGCTGTTTCTTATTACCATTTACAATTGACCATTTACCATTTTGCTGATCCGGATGCATTACCATCGCGGTGAAAAAACATAGCCAAGACATGCGACATAATCCCGTTCAGGTTGAGAAACATTGATCTCCTGCTGATAAAGAAACCCCAGATCGAAGGAATGTGCTTTGTTGATACGGTACTCTATGCCTGCCTGCACCCTCAGTTTATCGGGGTATTGCAACTGCCATGCATATAGGGGGAAATACAACTCTGAGCCGATATAGGGTCTGATTGATTGAGTTGCCCGCCATCTGATTTCAGCACCGGCTCGAAGGTAATGATCGGCCATTAAAACGCGATCCTCCCATATCCACCCTTCGTTTTGCTGCTGATATTTTATCCTGCCAACAACATCAAATTTCCCCACACGGTATCGATACCGAACATCAGCAAAAAAACGATTCCGGAATACGTAGGTGCGATCGGTTTGCTGATTTAGTGCCAGGCGCATTCCACCGGCAAGGCGCCATCGATCGCCGAGGTTTCTTTCCAAACCAACTTCTGCGATAAAGGCTCCCAGTTCAAGCCAATTCTCGTGCATCCGCACTTCAGTACTGCCCACAACCGACCAGCGTGGATTCAATCTGAATTCCCCCTCAGCCGAAATCCATAATCCGGCATCTCTGGTCTGTCCGGTCAGCACATGACAGAAAGTGATTGCAACCATCAGAAACCCAATGTTTGCCACATTTTTCATTGGTTACTCCCGTTCTTTGGTGCATACAATCCGCCCGGTACTTCACGGTAAAAAACGGTAATTCGCACAGAGTCCCGCAGGAAATTCACCCTCTCGATACGGAACCGGCTTACATTTAACCCGGTACGCTCTCTGAGATCCTTCAGCAACAGGCTGTGATTTTCCGGCCGAATCAGTTCAATATTGTCATACTGAATTGTTTTTGAACTCTCGCGATGAAAAATCAGGTTGGAATCCAGAATGAAGGTAACCACGATCACAAATGAATTGATGAATGCCATTACCCCGTACTTCAGATGAACTGCATTGATCAGACCCAATGCGATAAAAATGAAGAGGTAGGTCATGTCCTTCATGGTGATGCTTAATGTTCTGTAGCGCAGCATCGAGAAAACTGCAAACAGTCCGAAAGCTGCCCCCATGGAAATCTTTACCTCATTCAAAACATAGGTGATCATAAATATAATGAGGTTAAAGAGGACAAAGGTGAATATCTGCTCTTTGTTCCTGTTTCCCGGGTAATACACCAGCAGAATCAGAATGAGGACTGCCAGAATATTGATACCCAAATTGTAGAAGAATACATCATCAAGGTTGATATCCTCTTTCTTGTCTTTCTTTTTCTCCTTACTCTTCTTGTCCACTGCTGCTGTATCCTGCACAACCTCGATTCCGGAAAAGAAATCGGCATTCTCAATGGCAACAGTGGCATCGGTCCTGGGTTCCTGTTCCGATCCAGATGCCGGTACACAGGTACATGCCAACACTATAACAATAAAGGATATTTTAAAGATGATTCTCATTGGGATGAATGTGTTTTTGGATGATTTTTTCGACACTTCGGTTTCTGGGTTTGAAATTGTTCTTTTTCTGTTCCGGGTAAACCAGGTTTACTCCGTAACAGTATTTGCTGAAGCGGATGGGATGCACATGCATGCGGTGAAGGGCTGCTGCCAGGAACGACGGGCTGTTTTTCTCCTGCTTGATTTCGGCGATGCATACAGGAACAGGAAAAACATTCTGATCTCCACCCTGGTATTTCAGTTCAGTGTCAATCGTAACCCTTTCAGGTGAAGTTTTTGAGACCAGGGTAATACGGCGGAAGGTGATTCTGATCACTGGGCTGAATTCCGACATGGACTCCACAGGCATTCCCTTGATTTTCATAAAGGGGTCGGTTGCCAGCGCAACAGCTGCTGTATAATCGTAGCAGATTCTCTCCTTGAGCGTCCTTTTGTGGTTGTTCTTCCGTTTTAATTCGTAGAAGGATGTTTGTGAATTCAGATAGTTGCGGATGCGTAGCTTATAACGGTTTGCTCGTCCGCTGTGATGCAGCTTGTAAAGGCTGAAGTTTGTATCATCGAAATAGATGGTTTCATACTCCGAAGCCCTGCACCCTGATATCTCAAGGACCTGGTAACAGGGCCTGATGGCACTGAGTACCTCAGGCAGACGCGCAGTATGAAATACATACTTCTGCTCCACCCGATCGAGGAGTTTTACCCCCTCCATTTCTTCAAGAGAAATGGTTTCCATCCGCTGTAATATATCTGCTGATGTTTCCAATACATTCTATTTAAATAACTCATATACGTATTTCTGCACCCTGATGGTTTCACCTTCGGCAGAGGTAGTAACCTTTTGTGTTACATTCTTCATTTTGTCGTAGCTGATTGCCACTACTTTCTTCAGCTTTCCCTCTCCATTGAAAACCTCCTCCTTAACAATCCTTCCATCAGCGCTGTAGCTGAATGTTGTTTTGCTTTTCAATTTCCCGTCTCGGCTATAATCACATTCTTCCGTCTTTTCACGGTGGGCATTGTATTTCCAGGTCAAACGCTCATACTTCTGGGTAGGACTCTCTCCCTTCTGGTCTTCAAAACTAATTTTTTCAATCCTGTTCCCAAATTTATCAAAGACATACTGGTCCTTCTCACTCACAGAACCATCTTTCCTGTAATTTACCCGCATTACCATCTCTCCCTGCCGGTTATATTCTTCATATTCATTTTTGTAGGTTACCGGGCTCCCCTTGGAGCTTTCTGTTACCCATTCGGTAACAGACTTAACCTTTCCTGCCGGCTTTGAAACAGGGGGAAGTGTAAAACCCAGTAATAATGTCAGCATCAGCGAAATAAGTACTGCAAAATACTTCTTCATATAGAATGGATTAATCTGATGACGATTTAATTAAACACAACTATCTCTTCTGTCTCCACCACTTCTTTGCGGGTTGTGATTACCACATCCCGAATGACGGGAATCTTTGCCAGGGTTTGAAGTGTCGAATCTTTCGAGTAGGCATACACCTTGTATTTTCCAGGCCTGAGAAATGCAAACTCGAACCAGCCGTCGTAGGAAGTTCGTACCCGGTCTCCCACCGCTTTATCTTCACCATAGATAATGTAAACCTCTTCATCCTGTGCATAGTAAGTGTCGAGCAACTGCGTAAACGTACTGTTATAGTCTTTTACGAGAACCCTGCCGCGAATGGTAGCAAGCCCACCCTCCCCTTCGGGTTTCTCACAACCGACCAACAGGATCACAGCCAGGGTAATTATTGCTGTAGCAGTTTTGAGGTGTTTTTTCATATTTATATGCTTTATTTTAATAGTGTAATGAGCTAATTAATAATTAGTTTTGACTGAAATTTGGCTCCTGCATAGGTAACCGACACCAGGTACATTCCGGCAGAGAAGTGGCTCAGGGGCAATTCGGCAAGTACTGGTTTGCCTGAACCATTATCGCTACTATTTACCAAAAAGCAACTTTTCCCATTGGCATCTTTGATTTCCATAACATAGGCGCCTCCTTTGCCCAGCCAGGTGGCCGTAGAGCTGCCCAACGCCGGATTGGGGTATAGCTCCAGCACCCCTCCCTGAGGAAATCCGCTGCTGTTTCTTAAACCACGCGTTGCCGCCATCGGGGTAAAACTGCCATAACCGTTCGGATAACGCCCCCAGGTAAAATCACCGGACGGTGCCGGAATCCATACGGAATCCAGAATCTTCTGCTGCAGAAGATAATAAGCCAGTCCAAACCATCCGGACGGAGATCCGTCAATCCAGGGATACTGAAGGGTGGATACCAAACCATGATTTGCGGGAAAAACCTTATATCCACCAGGAGGGATTAAAACCCGTCCAAGGCTCATTTTGCTGAGCCAGGCGGTATCACCAATGAGGTAGAGGTTTTCAGTAGAAAGTGTGTCGTTGGCCTGGTTGTAAAGCTCAACCCAATCATAAATAATCCCTGTATCAGCGTCGGGAGATAAATAGCTTACCGATGCTATCTCATTGATTACCAAAGAGTCTTTAAGTACCATCGGATAATAGGCAAAAATATCACTTTCTGCCTTCTCCGGGAAAAAAGTGCCGGCACTGTCATTCTGGGCATAGAAATAATACTTCAGTACATTGCCTCCCATCATAATACCCACGCCATAAATACCATCGCCGGCAGGGCCATCATGGTGCGATCCATCATCGAACATTCGGTATTTCTGATAAAGCCCATGATCCGATTGTTTTGCAAACAGCCACACCTCGGCATCCCCCGAAACACCAGCCATAAGCCAAACGGTATCTCCAATTACCGGCGGGAGCGGATCAATAAGATCTGGGCCGAATTTCGGTTCTCCCGAATAGCCAGGAACGGTTGAAAGGTAAGCGTACCTTGCGTTCATCAGCTCGCGGATTCCAACATACTGCATCATTCCGCCGTATCCGCCTACCGTGGTATCGAGATTCTGCAGAAAATCCTGATAGCCGTAAAACTTATTTAAATCCGATTGAACGCACGAGTCTATCAATGACCGGTACTGCGAAGCAAATTGAAGATAATACTCCCCTTTGAACCAATCATCCATAATGGTCCGCAGATGTG
>CAZJZF010000081.1:0-8231 GCA_964550385.1 uncultured Lentimicrobiaceae bacterium
TTCTGCCAGCGCCTTGTATAACAGAATTCTGTAGTCGAGCCACGTGCGTTTCAGGAAAGCCCCGGCTTTGTAAAGAATTCCAGCTTCGTGGTAGAAAGCCATGTGGAAGGGTGCCTGACCGCTGAACTCCAGCTTTGGGTTACCAAAAGGTTGGTTGCCGAATCCATAGGCTTTGCCATAAGAGGTATTGCTGTCATCGAACAAACCAAGGTCGAGGCCATAATCGGGCTCATCGGTGGCGGTTACCAGCACGTCAAACGGCGATACCAGCTCCCCCTCATTGAGCCATACATAATGCACATGCATCATCAGTTCAAGGCCGGTAAGGGTGCATACATCCTGCGGGTTGGCTTTTTGTCGTCCCTGATCAGCATCACCCGGCAGCAGGTGCAGGTACAGCGGCGCTTTGGTATGCGGGTTGATGCGGATGGCACGGAAAAACCGCTCAACGATGTCGTCGGGGTTGCCGGTGGCTTTGAATGCCAGCGAATCGGGACAGGGGGCATAGTTGGGCAGGTTGGCCCTCGACCAGGTTTCGTGCTTCGCCAGAAAGGTCTCCAGCTCCTTTTCGGTCTCCAGCAGAAAAGTTCTCAGATGAAATGCCTGCACCTGTCCGGCGGTGGCCCAGACAGGATGGTTTTTTAAAGCAGGTGCTGTAAGCAGAGGGTGTTCAGACCAGGCATACACTGGCAGGGTTATACCTGTTGCGAATATAAAAAACAGTGTTGCCAGAATGGTTAATAGTTTCTTTTTCATACAGATCGATGGTTTTCGTTTGCAATACTAAGGAAAAATTTATCTGCCGGATGGGTTGTGTTGATAAATGATTGTTAAAACTGAAGGATGATATTCTGTCAATCCAATAAGGTTCCTTAATTTTAACACCCGTAACCGCAACTTGTTCGGATACTGCCAAAACAGGATAACCAAAATCTATAGGTATGAGAAAGATTACTAAAAATTTGTTGATGGGGGCATTGTTTGCCATGCTTGTACTTGCAGTTGCTGCGACGGCAATGGCACAAAGCGATTCTGTTCATCAGAAAATCAAGAAAGGCTGGACCATAGGACCATTGCCTGCCATTTCGTACAACAGCGACCTGGGGTTCCAGTATGGCGCGCTGGTCAATTTTCACTATTATGGAGATGGGAGCACCTATCCGAAATACATGCATTCGGTGTTTGCAGAATGGTCGCGGTATACCAAAGGCAGCGGTATCAACCGGTTGTTTTACGATTCGGAGTATCTTATACCCGGCATACGGTTTACAGCTGATGTGAATTATTATACCGATCAGGCGCTTGATTTTTTTGGCTTTAATGGATATGAATCGATATATTACCCTGAATGGGAAGATGATACCGACACATCTGCCTACAAATCCCGGATGTTTTACAACCACAAGCGGAGTATGTTCAGGTTTCTGGCCGATTTTCAGGGAAGAATCATCGGAAAGAAGCTGCGCTGGGCTGCAGGCATCGGGCTGCTGAACACCCGAATTGCTCCTGTGGATATCGATCGGCTCAACAAAGGGAAGGATGAGGCCGATAAACTCCCTGATATTCCGGGATTGTACGATAAATACATCGAATGGGGCGTGATACCGGCCAATGAGCAGGATGGCGGATGGTCCAATAATATCAAGGCTGGTATTGTGTGGGATACCCGCGATTTTGAACCCAACCCTATGAAGGGGATGTGGACCGAAGCGGTGGTGTTTCTGGCACCGAAATTCTTCGGCAATGGTGACTTTGGATTTTCGAAGTTTTCGGTTACCCACAGGCAGTATTTTACCCTTGTCAAGGAGAAGTTATCCTTTGCCTATCGACTTAACTATCAGGGAACTATTGCGGGCCATGCCCCGTTTTTCATCCAGCCGTATGTGGTAAATACCTTCAACAACTCTTCTATCCCTGACGGGATCGGAGGAGCCAAGAGTGTGCGCGGAATGATCCGCAACCGGGTGGTGGGGGATGCCACAGCCTTTGGCAATGCCGAGTTGCGCTGGAAGGTATTTCGAACCGTAGTGATGAACCAGAATTTCTATCTGGGGCTCAATGCCTTTGTGGATGCGGGTCAGGTCGTGAAAAAGATGGATCTGAACCTGGCTGGTGTCCCTGCCGACAGTCTGAATACCTATTTCATTGCCGGTGATGAAAAGATCCACGCCACGGCAGGTTTTGGATTACGACTCGTGCTTAACGAGAATTTTATCATTGCCGCCGACTGGGGAAAAGCTTTCGACAAACGTGACGGGAACACAGGGCTGTACATCGGATTAAATTACCTGTTTTAGAATAGATTGTCCGGTTTTCTGGCTGAATGCTTAACGGACCCTGACTTCCGGGTCGCAACATTTTATTACCTTTGCACCCGTTTACCAATCCATTAAATATGTCACTCGCACAATCCTTTGAACAGCGCGGCAACTGGCTCTTTAAACGCAGGGGCTGGATTCCCATTTTGCTTTTTGTACCGGCGGTGCTGATCATCTGGTTGGATCCGAGAGAGTGGATTTCATTCAACAATATCCCCTGGTCGGTAGGATGTCTGTTGGTATCTTTCCTTGGGCTTGCCATCAGGATTTGGGCCATTGGACATACCCCGAGAGGCACTTCGGGTCGAAATACGAAGCAGGGACAGATTGCCGAAAAACTCAATACCACCGGTGTATACAGCCTGGTGCGTCATCCATTGTACCTTGGCAACTTCCTGATGTGGTTGGGAATCATTCTCTATGTGGGCAATATTACGCTGCTGATAGGGGTGGTAGCTTTCTTCTGGCTCTATTACGAACGCATCATGTACGCCGAAGAAGCGTTCATCAGCCGGAAATTCAGCTCCGATTTCCAGACCTGGTCTGCTGTAACTCCTGCCTTCTTTCCTAAATTCAAAGGATTCACAAAGGCGGAACTTCCTTTTTCGCTGCGTAACGTTCTAAAACGGGAGTATACGGGCTTTACCCTAACCATCTTTTGCTTTTCCCTGATCAACTTTCTCAAATACTGGTCGTATCACGGCACCCCTGACCTCGATCCCCTCTGGTTGTTTTTGCTCCCATTCAGCATGATCGTTTATATCGTGCTGAGATCTTTGAAGAAACATACACAGATTTTGAATGTGGAGGGAAGGTGATTTTAATTAGAAATTAGAAATTAAAAATTAGAAATTAGAAATGATGCAATACGATGTAGTAGTTATCGGAAGTGGCCCGGGCGGTTATGTAGCTGCCATCAGGGCTTCGCAACTTGGTTTGAAAACAGCAGTGGTAGAGCGATCTGAGCTCGGTGGAATCTGCCTGAACTGGGGATGCATCCCCACCAAGGCGCTGCTGAAGAGTGCCCAGGTATTCCATTATGCCTCACATGCAGCCGATTATGGAGTGCAGATTGAAGGCTCGGTAAAACCCAACTTCGAAGCGATGGTGAAGCGGAGTCGTGAAGTGGCTGCCGGCATGAGCAAAGGGATCCAGTTTCTCTTCAAAAAGAACCAAATTGAAGTGATACAGGGCTTTGGAAAGCTCACTTCTGATCGTAAAGTTGAGGTTACTTCAGCCGACGGTGCAAAAGCTGTGGTTGAAGCCCAACATGTTATACTAGCAACAGGAGCGCGCTCCAAAGAGCTTCCCAACCTGAAGCAGGATGGTGTGAAAGTGATCGGATACCGCGAAGCGATGACCCTGCCGAAACAACCTGCCAGCATGGTGGTGGTAGGCTCAGGAGCCATCGGAAGCGAATTCGCATGGTTCTACCAGACCATCGGCACCAAAGTAACCCTTGTAGAGTTTATGCCTAATGTGCTCCCGGTGGAAGACGAAGAGGTATCGAAACAGATAGAACGCAGTTTCAAAAAGGGTGGTATGAAGGTGATGACCTCCTCAACCGTTGAGTCGGTGGATTCATCCGGCGACCTGTGTAAAGTTACCATCGCCACAAAAAAAGGGACAGAGGTTGTAGAAGCTGAAATCGTGCTTTCGGCTGTTGGAGTTTCAACCAACCTCGAAGGTTTGGGTCTTGAAGAGGCAGGAGTTGCCCATGCCAACGGAAAAGTTACCGTGGATGAGTATTACCGCACCAATGTGCCGGGCATTTATGCCATCGGAGATATCGTGCATGGCCCTGCCCTCGCACACGTTGCATCCCACGAAGGGATTACCTGCGTTGAGGCCATTGCCGGCATGCATCCGGAACCGGTAGACTATAAAAACATTCCAGGATGTACCTACACCAGCCCCGAAGTGGCTTCTGTTGGAATGACCGAAAAGCAGGCCATCGAGGCAGGGTATGAAATCAAAGTGGGAAAATTCCCCTTCAGCGCCAGTGGAAAAGCAAGCGCAGCAGGCTCAAAGGATGGCTTTGTGAAGGTGATCTTTGATGCAAAATACGGCGAATGGCTGGGTGCTCATCTGGTGGGCGACAATGTAACCGAAATGATTGCTGAAGTGGTGGTGGCCAGAAAACTCGAAACCACCGGCCATGAAATCATCAAGGCAATTCATCCCCATCCAACCCTTTCCGAAGCCATCATGGAAGCCACCGCCGCCGCGTATGGTGAAGTTATTCATCTGTAGTTTATGAAGTTGAGGAATTTAAGTGTTCAAGCGTTCAAATGTTCAAGCGTTCAAATGTTCAAGCGTTCAAATGTTCAAGGTTCAACGTTCAAGGTTCAACGATGTAATGCAGAAAGATAAAATTTCTAATTTCTAATTTCTAATTCTACTTCTAACACCCAACCATGAAAATACATACATGTGAAGTCCCCGGTCTGTTGATTCTGGAACCTGAAGTCTACCAGGACCATAGGGGTTCTTTTATGGAGACGTACAGCCAGGAGAAGCTTGCTGCTGAAGGATTTCATGAGGTATTTGTACAGGACAATGAATCGATAAGTGGAAAAGGGGTGGTTCGTGCACTCCATTTTCAGAACCCGCCGTTTGCCCAGGGTAAGCTGGTAAGGGTTGTTCGGGGGTCTGTTTGGGACATAGCTGTTGATATCAGAAAAGGTTCTCTCTGGTATGGGAAACATGTTAAAGTGTTGCTCAGTGCTGAAAACCACCGGATGTTCTGGCTGCCACCCGGCTTTGCTCATGGCTTTGCAGCGCTGGAAGATCATACGGTTTTCAGTTACAAGTGTACCCAGCCTTACCGCCGGGATTCGGAGCACTCCATTCGTTTTGATGATCCCGATATCGGGATCGATTGGGGGATTGACCATCCGGTGGTTTCTGAACGGGATCTCATGGCGCCCTCCTTCAGGGAACATAAGGGGCTTTTTATCTATGCGGATCAAACTCTCTAAACTGCCGGAATGATCAATGAGTGACGGTATAAGCAGTGTGGATCCGGTAGGGGAGGAATTCCTTGAGGTGCAGGGTGCCAGGGTGCACAACCTGCAGAATATTGATGTTTCAATACCCCGCAACAAACTCGTAGTAATCACCGGATTGAGCGGAAGTGGGAAGTCGTCACTCGCTTTTGACACGATCTATGCCGAAGGGCAGCGGCGATATATGGAAACTTTCAGTGCCTACGCCCGTCAATTCATCGGCAACCTGGAACGGCCCGATGTAGACAAGATCTCTGGCCTTAGTCCGGTTATCAGTATTGAACAAAAAACGGTGAGCAAAAACCCCCGTTCGACGGTGGGAACCATCACGGAGATTTACGATTTTCTGCGACTGCTCTATGCCCGTGCAGCAGATGCTTACTCACTGGCTACCAATAAGAAAATGGTAAGCTATACCGAGCAGCAGATCCTGCATCTAATTGAGGAGGCTTTTGAACAGAAACAGGTGATGTTGCTGGCTCCGCTGGTGAAGGGGCGAAAAGGTCATTACCGTGAGCTCTTCGATCAGGTGCGCCGCCAGGGTTACCTGCGGGTAAGAATTGATGGCGAAGTAAAGGAGGTAACCCAGGGCATGCAGCTCGACCGCTACAAAATTCACGATGTTGAGGTTTTGGTAGACCAGCTAAAGGTGAATGCACTGAAACCGGAGCGATTGGTAAAATCGGTGCAGACTGCCCTGAAAACCGGTAAAGGCAGCATGATGTTGCTGAACCCCGACACAGGTGAGGTGCGTCACTACAGCCGCTCGCTGATGTGTATAGATACCGGAATTTCCTACCCTGAACCAGAGCCCAATACCTTTTCCTTCAACTCACCCTATGGTGCCTGTGCGCATTGCAACGGGCTTGGTGTGGTAACCGAAGTGGATATTTCGCGGATCATTCCTGAGCCGCGCATGACCATTCGCAAAGGGGGAATTGCACCTCTGGGACCTTACAGGCCGATCTGGATCTTCAAACAGGTAGAGGCCATTGGTTCAAGATACGGTTTTACCCTCGATTCTGCCGTTGAAGACCTTTCGGAAGAGGCATTGGGGGCGATACTCTATGGAACCAGTGAAGTACTGCAGGTAAAGAATGAATATCTCGGGATTACCTCTTCCTATTCGGTGAGTTTTGACGGTATTGTGAATTTCATCCGAAACCAGGACCAGGAGAGCCAGTCGGCCAGCGTAAAACGTTGGGCCAGCGCCTACATGAATGATCTTACCTGCCCCGAATGCAATGGCACCCGATTGAAAAAGGAATCCCTTCAATTCCGGTTGATGGAGCGAAATATTGCGGAGCTGGCGGAAATGAGTATTCTGGATCTGCAGCATTGGCTTACAGGACTGGAGGATAAGCTGGAGCCACAAAAGGCCATGATTGCCAGAGAAATACTCCGTGAAATACGCACCCGTATCGGATTTCTGCTCGATGTGGGTGTGGAGTACCTAAGCCTTAATCGCCCTTCAAAGTCTCTTAGCGGCGGGGAAGGGCAACGTATCCGGCTGGCTACCCAGATTGGGTCGAAGCTCGTTGGGGTGCTGTACATCCTGGATGAACCCAGCATCGGCCTCCATCAGCGTGACAATGTAAGACTTATAAAGGCACTCAAGGATCTCCGCGATACAGGTAATTCGGTGATGGTGGTGGAACACGATGAAGAAATGATCCGGTCTGCCGATTATGTGGTTGATATTGGACCGGGAGCCGGACGGCTGGGTGGGAAAATTGTTGCACAGGGACCACCCGATCAAATGATGCATTGTAATACGGTTACCTGCCAGTACCTCTCCGGAAAAAGGAGTATCCCGGTGCCCGAAATCCGCAGGAGTGGCAATGGCAAATCCATCCTGTTGAAAGGGGCCCGGGGAAATAATCTGAAAGATGTGTCATTGGAATTACCACTCGGAAAACTGGTGTGTATTACCGGCGTTAGCGGAAGTGGAAAATCAAGCCTCGTCAACCAAACCCTCTTTCCCATCCTCAGTAGCCACCTCTACCAATCCCGAAAAGCTCCTTTGCCATACAAAGAGATATCCGGGCTGAAGCATATCGACAAGGTGATCGAAATAGATCAGTCACCCATCGGAAGAACTCCCAGGTCGAACCCCGCCACCTACACCGGAGTATTCGACGAAATCAGAAAACTTTTCCACCAATTGCCCGAATCTAAGGTTCGGGGCTATGCACCCGGGAGATTCTCTTTTAATGTGAAGGGGGGGCGGTGTGAGGAGTGCAAGGGAGCCGGAATCAAGATTATCGAGATGAACTTTCTGCCCGATGTAGGAGTCCAGTGTGAAGTGTGCGGCGGTAACCGTTACAACCGCGATACCCTGGAGGTTCGGTACAAGGGAAAATCCATCAACGATGTATTGAACCTTACCATCGATCAGGCGGTTGAGTTCTTCCAAAATCTGCCGATGATACTGCGAAAAATCAAGACGTTACAGGAAGTTGGCCTGGGATATATAACCCTCGGACAGCAATCTACCACCCTTTCCGGTGGAGAAGCCCAGCGGGTGAAACTTGCTTCCGAGCTGTCGCGCAAAGATACCGGCAAAACCCTGTATATTTTAGACGAACCAACCACCGGACTCCATTTCGAAGACATCAGGGTGTTGATGGAGGTACTCAACCGGTTGGTGGATCACGGCAACACGGTATTGGTGATTGAGCACAACCTGGATGTGATCAAACTGGCCGACCATGTCATCGATCTGGGTCCCGAAGGGGGCAACTCCGGTGGATACATTATTGCTTCCGGAACCCCTGAACAAGTTTCAAATATGGAAGAAACGAGTTACACAGGCTTCTTCCTCCATAAAATCTTTCAAAAAGATTGACGTTATCGAACCAACTAACACATAGCTGTTGGCCGTTGGCTGTTAGCCGTTGGCTTT
>CAZJZF010000082.1:0-8212 GCA_964550385.1 uncultured Lentimicrobiaceae bacterium
TGAAGATCATCGGGTTAATAGCTATTATCATCTTTCTATATTCCTGTTCTGATATGAAGAGAAAAGGCAATGACCAAGTAGAATCATCGAAAGTTGATACAGTCATCTTATACGACACAATTTTTAGCGAACAGGTTGATTGGCAGATAGGTTTTAATTTAACGCATGATCCGGAATTTGATTCTATCTGGGGCAAACCCGTAATTTTCTATATCGAAAATCCAAAATGCTCACCAATCGCAATCGACTTTTATTGGGGACTATTTCGCCCGACAGATAATGATCTCACTGGTGCTTTATTGTCGTTGGTGACAACAAACGACAACCATTTAAGGCCCTTTTACCGTTGGTGCTTAGACAAAACCATCCAGATTCAGGATGGAGCTTTGGCTGAGTATACTGGCATCCCTGCCCGACAATATGCTGAAAAATTTCCGGAAGAATTTTTTATGTATATGGATATCGACTCAACAGGTACGAAATACAAAAATTGGACAAGCACAATTTCATATAGTGGTTTAAATGATGGGGAGTTCAATGAAAAATCCCAAATAATAAGAGAACGCATGTCCACTGTTATGAAACGTAACTGTCTGAATTGCGACACTAAAATCAGGAATCGAATAGATAAACTCACAGAAGATTGCTTCCCCTAAGAGCGAAGTGCAATAACGTCATGAAATCTGCATAAATTTGATCCTCAGGATTGCAGCGTCGGAGGTAATAAACAACCTAAAAACTTGCCTGTTTTGAGAAAAGTCATTATCCTTTATTTGACTCACAGTTCATTAGGCCAGACAACTCATTTGATAGACTCATTGGTTTCAGTGATTGATGGAACAACTTTTTCTGATAGTGTTGTTGTAGATACCAGCCAGCATTCTGGTATTGGAACTGTTATCGGTTATATGTCAACAGATTCAATATTGAAAGTATTAGTAGTGACTGATAGCTCTGTATACTATACCCTCTACTTCTGGTATTTTGACTCAGGCTACAATGAGCTAATCTATGCTAATGAAAAGGACAATTCAGTAGAAAGGAAATTTTATTTTGTTGACGATACGGTCATTATCGGCACTGAAAGGCATTGGATTTATGAAAACTCATCGATATATGACCTGAAATACAAATTTTTGCATTATTGTTATCTTATTGAATTTCAGGTGATTGATAATGAAGCTGAAAAATATCTGTTTGTTGGAGAATTGGTTGAAATTCCCAGTGGGATAAAATCATGTGGTGGCGTACTCCCATCCGGTGCTGCATTCAAGTATAGAGTAATAGAAACTGATTATGTGGATTATAAGAATGAATTTGTAATAATATGTACTCCCTGCCCTCCATTATATGGGGAAGATTTCTTTATTCCTGGCTCTCTATACCGGATAAAGGCTGCCACCAACTCAGGTGTTGATTATTCAATTGGTATCAGAGATGATTATTATAAGGAATCTACACCCAAATTCTGGCCCCGACGAATTGAAAAGATTCAATAGCAGACAATTACCGACATCGTAAGCAAAGCGAAGGCCGAATCCAACACATCCCGGATTTTGCGGTTGCAGATATACATGAGAAAAGCACCGTATTCAAAGAATCGAACCTTGAATCAAGTATCACAAAATCAATAAAATAATAAAATCAATTTTAGCCCGGGATTCCATTCTCTACTAAAATAATAAAATCTGAACAGTCGTACTGCTCACTTTCCTGAACTTTTACATAAAAGTCAGTTGTTGTGTTCCAGAAAGCTTATCGAAGAATTGATCAATAACCAAAGCCAGAACAACTAAAAACGCCCCCGGTCCCATCACAATTGTCTTGTAACCAGGAACTCATAACTTGGAACCTGGAACCTGGAACTTGGAACAAGAAACCCTTCTTTAAACCCTTGACCCCTTGAACACTTGAACATTCGAACACTTGAACATTCGAACACTTGAACCCTATTTCGCCAAATGCTTCCTGATATTCACGTAAAGTTTCTGGTTTTCCAGTTCAAGCTTCGTTACCTGTGCAGCCATGTACTGCAGCGCCTCCTCGCGTGTTTTGAAGGCAGGCAGTTCTTCCATCTTTACGGCAAATGAACTGCACCCGGTTTCAACGGATGCCAGCGCTTTGTTAAGATCGGTGGTGTACTTGAGCAGGTCGGCAGCGCAGCTGTATTTTCGGGAGAGGCTGATGTTCGATTCCATCAGTTTAAACCCCTCCATGGCCTCCTTCTTCAGTTTCCCTTCCCGGTTCATCAGGTACAAATATCCTGTTTGGGACTCCATGCGGCTGATGGCATCTTCCATTTGCCGGTAGTGCTTCACCTCATTCGGGGTAAGGCTGCTCTTTACCTTGATATGGTACATCCCTTTTATGTGGTACTGCATCCGGTAGGACTGATTGTCGTAATAAAACGCCCGGTCTCCCGGTATCTGGGTGTACAGAAAATACCGTGGTTCGTAGAGTGTGCGCTTAAAAAGCCTTGTCAGAAAATACTCCGAATCCCCCAGAAAGTTCGCTGTATCGGTCCTGAAGGAAAAGTCTTTTATGGCCGCCACTCCCCGCTCTGCAATCGCTTCTGCCAGACTATTTATCTGTGTTAACAGGTAGGTCTGCTCCTCCTGATGCAGGATATTCCCCTCCTGATTTGTCACCACACTCTTCAGCAAAATTCCCTTGTCCCAAACGTAGGTAATGGTTGAATCAATAAACTTCCACTCCCATTCGCCGTCGAAAAAACCTTTTTCATCGAATTTACCTTTTATTTCAACGAATTTATCGTCGCGGGCATAGAAATCGCCGGTCAACACGCCCAGATTGAAATTCAACTCAAGAATCACCGTTTTGGCCGAATCCTGTTTTCCCCAAACCCATTTGTCCTTCCCCTTCTCGCCGCTCCGGCTCTTCAAAACCGACTCGAACCGCCATTTCCCGTCAGGAAGCCCCCCCTTGTACAGGGCATCCAGCGATACCGTGCCGGAGGTGTATCTGCCCTTTTCCTGCAGCATAAAATCCTTCTGGTTGATCTTGTAGCTCCACAAACCCTCCTTCAGATTTCCGGCATAGGCTCCGGTAATGTTGTGACTGAAACGCTGCAATTCGTCCTTCGATTTCAAACTGTATCTGAAGGCCCCCTGCCTGATGTGTTCTCCGGTCTTGGGATCGGGGCGGTAGCTGTAGGTCATCTCCCCCGGATCGGTGAACCCATTGGCCAGCGTGCCGGTAAACTTCTGCAGGGGTTGTGCTTCCAAATAGCCACAAAATAAGCCACATAACCCCAAAACGATAGCATTTCCAAACCTTATCATAGTATAAACCTTAATAGCCGATAAAGATAGGGAAAAACCATCTTCATCCATTTTCGTATCTTTGCACCGGCAAATCAGCAAACCAAACAATACAACCTTATGTCAGAAAAGACCAAATGCCTGATCATCGGATCGGGACCAGCCGGTTACACCGCAGGGATCTATGCCGCACGTGCAGATCTGAAACCCATTCTCTACCAGGGACTTCAGCCTGGTGGACAGCTCACCATCACTACCGAAGTGGAGAATTTTCCGGGGTATCCCGAAGGGATCACCGGCCCTGAGATGATGGAAGACCTGAAAAAGCAGTGCGAACGCTTCGGCACCGATGTGCGCTGGGGAATCATCACCGCGGTGGATTTCTCACAACGCCCGTTCAGGGTAACCGCCGACGATGATAAGGAGATCCTGGCCGATACAGTGATTATTGCCACTGGCGCCACGGCCAAATGGCTGGGGCTCGACAGCGAGAAAAAGTTCAACGGCTACGGCGTTTCTGCCTGTGCCACCTGCGACGGTTTCTTCTACCGGGGTAAGGAAGTGGCAGTAGTAGGGGGTGGCGACACCGCCTGCGAGGAGGCGACCTATCTGGCCAATCTATGCAAGAAAGTGTATCTGGTGCACCGTCGCGACGAGCTGCGCGCCTCCAAGGCGATGCAGCAGAGGGTTTTCCGGACCCCCAATATTGAAATGGTGTGGAATGGCAACCCCAAAGAAATTGTAGGTGGCCAAACCGTCGACGGATTTATCGTGCAGGATGCCAAAACCGGCGAAGAGCGCAGGCTGGATGTGGAGGGGGTTTTCATCGCTATCGGTCATAAACCCAACACCGAACTGTTTGCCGGTGTGCTCGATATGGACGAAATGGGATACCTCATCACTAAACCCGATTCCACAGCCACCAACATCCACGGGGTGTTTGCCGCCGGCGATGTGCAGGACAAAACCTTCCGCCAGGCCATCACTGCCGCCGGCACCGGCTGCATGGCAGCTATCGAGGCCGAAAGATTTCTGGGAGAAATTTAGTCGACAGTCGGTAGTCGACAGTCTGCAGTCGACAGTCGGTGGTCGACAGTCGGTAGTCGACAGTCGGTAGTCGACAGTCGGTAGTCGACAGTCGGTAGTCAATAGTCGGCGTTGAGTGGCTTTTAGCTACGTGTAATAGCTGTTTTATCTTACTATCATAATTACTGTAATGGTTATCAGAAGATTCGAAGATATTATTGCCTGGAAGAAAGCACAGGATCTGGCTGTGGTACTGTATGAAATATTCAGGGATTCCAGAGATACTGCTTTTAAAAATCAAATTCTAAAGGCAGTAATATCCATTTCCAATAATATTGCCGAAGGCTTTAACCGCGACAGTGACGCTGATTTCAGAAGATTTCTAATCATGGCCAAAGGGTCTGCCAATGAAGTGAAGTCAATGCTTCATCTTTCTGAACGTCTTGGTTACATTCAATCTGAACAAAAAGCAAAACTGGAAACAGAAATTGATGAGATTCGAAAAACCCTTACAGGGCTCATTAAATCCCTTACTGCTCCAAAAGCTTAGAAAACCCCTCTGACCAAATTATATCGCTTCGAGCATATTGTTAGGCTCGTGCTATCACCGGCTGCTTCGAATACCCTGCAAATATCTCTCAGCTTCTAGCAGTCATCGGTCAATCACCAAAACGGACCAACTACTCCCGACTCCCGACTGTCGACTCCCGACTGTCGACTCATCATCATGCATCGATTTTAGCGTAGGTGGCGTTTTGTTCGATGAATTCGCGGCGGGGGGGAACCTCGTCGCCCATGAGCATGGAGAAGATGCGGTCGGCTTCGGCCGCATTTTCAATATCCACCTGACGCAGGGTGCGGAATGCCGGATCCATGGTGGTGCTCCAGAGCTGCTCGGCGTTCATCTCTCCCAAACCTTTGTAGCGCTGGATGTAGATCCCTTTTTCATTCACGGCACCGTCAGCGGTGAGTTCCTTCACAAAGGCTTCCCGTTCTTCTTCATTCCAGCAATAGCGCTCTGTTTTCCCTTTTCGTATCAGATAGAGTGGGGGAGTGGCGATATATACATAGCCCTGCTCGATGAGTTCCTTCATATAACGGAAGAAGAAAGTGAGAATCAGGGTGGTAATGTGGGATCCGTCCACATCGGCATCGGTCATGATGATCACCTTGTGGTAGCGGAGGCTGTCGAGGTTCAGCGCTTTGGTATCGTCTTCGGTGCCGATGCTGATGCCCAGGGCGGTGAACATGTTCTTGATTTCTTCGCTTTCGAAGATTTTGTGGGGCATCGCTTTTTCCACATTCAGGATCTTTCCACGTAGTGGCAGGATCGCCTGGAAATTGCGGTCGCGCCCCTGTTTGGCGGTACCCCCTGCAGAGTCACCCTCCACAAGATAGATCTCGCACAATTCCGGGTTTTTCTCCGAGCAGTCGGCCAGTTTGCCGGGAAGCCCGCCGCCGACTAGTACGTTTTTGCGCTGCACCAGTTCCCGCGCCTTGCGTGCTGCATGCCTTGCTGTGGCTGCCAGGATCACTTTGTTTACGATCATCCGGGCTTCCTTTGGGTGCTCTTCGAGAAAATAGGAAAGTTTCTCACTTACAATGGTGTCCACCAGTCCCATCACGTCGGAGTTGCCCAGCTTGGTCTTGGTCTGCCCTTCGAACTGCGGTTCCTGCACTTTAATGCTGATGATAGTGGTGAGCCCCTCGCGGAAGTCGTCGCCGTTGATGTCGAACTTCAGCTTGGCCAGCATCCCTTCCTTCTCGGCGTAATTCTTCAGAGTGCGGGTGAGGGCACGCCGGAAACCGCTGAGGTGGGTTCCCCCTTCGATGGTGTTGATATTGTTGACGTAGGAATGGAGATTCTCGGTGAATGAAGTGTTGTAGCGCATGGCCACCTCCACCGGAACGCCTCCCTTTTCCCCTTCTACGTAAATGGTCTCGGGAATCAGCGACTCCCGGTTGCTGTCGAGATATTCGATGAAATCAACCAGTCCGTTGGCCGATAGGAAGGTGTCTGAATGGAATGTTCCGTCCTCTTTCACCTGGCGCTCATCCGTAAGGGTGATGGTGATGCCCCGGTTCAGAAAAGAGAGCTCCCGTAAACGGGTTGCCAATATTTCATAGTTGTACTCCGTAACCTGAAAAATGGTGTCGTCGGGAAGAAAATGGATGGTAGTGCCCCGCTGGTCTGCAGTACCCACCTCTTTTACAGAGTATTGAGGTTTTCCCTGTTTGTATTCCTGCTGATAAATCTTGCCATCGCGGTAAACTGTGGCGGTGAGGTGCATCGATAGTGCATTCACACAACTCACCCCCACGCCGTGCAACCCGCCTGATACTTTATACGAACCTTTGTCGAACTTCCCTCCTGCGTGCAGTACCGTCATTACCACTTCCAGCGCCGAGCGTTTTTCCTTCTCGTGCATGTCTACCGGAATCCCACGACCGTTGTCGGTAACCGATACAGAGTTGTCGGGGTGTACCACCACCTCAATATGATCACAATGCCCTGCCAGGGCCTCATCGATGGAATTATCCACCACTTCGTTTACAAGGTGGTGCAGCCCTTTCGAGCTGATGTCGCCGATGTACATCGCCGGACGTTTGCGCACCGCTTCAAGCCCTTCGAGTACCTGGATGTTTTCGGCTGTGTAATTTCTCGCCAGTTTTTCTTTTTCGCTCATTATCAATACGTTAGCTTTGTCAATAGATAGTATGCAAAGCTAGTGTTTTTTCAGTTACGGGAGGTGTTTTTTTGGCGAAATATTTCCTGAGTTGTGATGTTTTTTTTACCATCGGTACACGAAGGGCACAGAGCAATTTAAAACCGCGTAAATCATAAATAATTAGCATCATCCGCGTTCTGTTTTTCCAAATACAAACTCATTGCCTTTTACATCCACCAGTACCGCTATCCCTTCTGGAATCTCACCTGAAAGAATCCTCTTTGAGAGCTCGTTGAGGATATTCTTCTGGATGAGCCTTTTCACGGGACGGGCGCCGTACTGCGGATCGTAGCCCAGCCTTGCGATCAGGTCGATGGCTGCCGGGGTGGGGTGGAGGCTGATGCCGCTGTCGTGCAACAAGCTGTTTACCCGTTCAACCTGCAATACTACAATCTGCCGGATCTCTGCTTCGGTGAGTGGTGTGAACACAATCACCTCGTCGATGCGGTTCAGGAACTCGGGTCGCAGGGTATGGCGCAGCAGGGTCATCACCTCAAGCCTCGACTCTTCGAGTACCTTTTCGCGGTTACCATTGCTGAGATGGTCGAGCCGCGACTGAATCAGTCCCGACCCCAGGTTGCTGGTCATGACAATGATGGTATTCCGGAAGTCGGCTGTTCGACCCTTGTTGTCGGTAAGCCTCCCGTCATCCAGCACCTGCAGCAGGATGTTGAACACATCGCTGTGCGCTTTTTCGATCTCGTCGAGCAGGATTACGGAATAAGGCCGCCTTCTGACAGCTTCGGTGAGCTGCCCCCCTTCATCGTATCCAATGTAGCCCGGAGGAGCACCAATGAGTCTGGAAACCGTATGTTTTTCCTGATATTCCGACATATCAATCCGTACCATGGCTCGCTCATCGTTGAAGAGGTATTCGGCCAGCGCACGCGCCAGCTCGGTTTTTCCCACGCCGGTGGTGCCCAGGAAGATGAATGACCCTACCGGTTTGCTCTTTTCCTGCAGCCCGGCACGGCTCCTTCTTATGGCATCAGCAAGGGCAGCAATTGCCTCCTCCTGTCCGATCACCCTTCTGTGAAGCTCCTCTTCCAGATGCAGCAGCTTATGGCGCTCCCCCTCGAGCATCTTTTGCACCGGGATGCCGGTCCAGCGTGCCACAACTTCAGCAATCTCCTCTCTTCCAACCTCTTCGTTGATCATCGGATGATCCTGTTGAAT
>CAZJZF010000083.1:0-8210 GCA_964550385.1 uncultured Lentimicrobiaceae bacterium
TAGCATACAGCCTGCTTATATGGGCATGCTATTTTCTTATGACCTGGCTGACTTTTATGGCATTGCCAGAAACTGCACACCTTCCGGTGCTTGCAGGACTTTCGGTACTGGTGATGGGAAATTTCGGTATCATGGCCACTCCGGGAGGCATCGGACTTTTCCCTATCATCGCCATGGAAACCATGTCGCTGTATGGCATCCCAAATACCACAGGACTAGCCATGGGCTGGATCATCTGGGTAGCCCAGACTGTTATGATTATACTCACAGGCATTGCTGCTTTGTTATGGCTTTCACTGCTGAAAAAGCGACAGAAAGCAGGAATTTTGTAATTTTCCCCCTTCACCAAATACATAAAGTATGAACCCCTGGCAACAGTTGCATCGCAAAATCATACCCATAGGCGAGATTGCTTCCCTGGCGCGAAAATGGCGCGAAGAAGAAGAAAATATCGTTTTTACCAATGGTTGCTTTGACCTCATCCACCGGGGACATATCGATTATCTGGCCAAAGCTGCCGGTATGGGTACCAAGTTGATTATTGGACTGAATACGGATGCTTCCGTGCAAAGGATCAAAGGGGAGAGCCGCCCCTTTCAGGATGAAATGTCAAGGGCGATGGTGCTGGCTTCCTTCTTTTTCACCGATGCCATTGTGCTCTTCGACGAAGACACGCCCTATGAACTGATCCGGGAGATCATTCCTGACATTCTTGTAAAAGGGGCCGACTACCGCGAAGAGGATATTGTGGGATACGATATTGTTACCCAGGCTGGTGGGATGGTAAAGACCCTGGAATTCCTCGCCGGATATTCCACCACATCCATCGTAAACCGGATAAAATCAGAAGGGGAATGAGTGCCAAAGTAAAAAGCGCCTGGTTCTGTCAGGAATGCGGAGCACAGAGCCAGAAATGGATCGGCAAATGCCCTTCATGTGGGAAATGGAACACCTACGCCGAGGAGCTTATACAGCAAAGCAGTTCCGGAGGAGCAGTTTCTCATCTGTCTGCAGGAACAAACACCCCAAAACCGGTTCAGGGGATAACGCTATCAGAAGAGCGGCGGAAAGAGACCAGCGACAACGAACTCAACCGGGTGCTTGGTGGCGGGATGGTGCCGGGTTCGGTGATCCTGCTTGGCGGGGAACCCGGGATTGGCAAATCGACACTTTTGTTGCAACTGGCATTAAAAACACCGGGAATTCGTACTTTGTATATCTCTGGCGAGGAGAGTGAGCAGCAGATCAAAATGCGGGCAGAACGAACCGGGGTTCCAGTTTCGGAATGTCTGATCCTGACCGAAACCAATACAGACCATATCCTTTACCATTGCCGGGAAACCGCCCCCGATCTGATCATCATCGACTCCATACAAACCCTGCAGTCGGATAAAATTGAGTCGGTACCGGGGAGCGTAGGGCAGATCAGGCAATGCACTGCCGAACTGCAGCAATTTGTAAAAGGGAGGGGCATCCCGCTGTTTCTTATAGGGCATATTACCAAAGACGGGCAGATTGCCGGACCCAAGGTGCTGGAACACATGGTGGATGTGGTGCTGTTGTTCGAAGGGGACCGAAATTATGGCTTCCGTTTGCTGCGGTCGATGAAAAATCGTTTCGGCTCAACTTCAGAACTTGGAATCTACCAGATGACGTCCGCCGGTCTCGAAGAGGTTCCCAACCCCTCGGCCCTGCTGCTGTCGCATCACGACGAAGAATTCAGCGGAACTGCAGTGGCAGCATCTCTCGAAGGAGCAAGACCCCTGCTGATCGAGGTGCAATCGCTGGTGAGTACCGCAGTATATGGAACCCCACAGAGGGCAGCTACCGGGTACGACCTGCGAAGACTCAACATGCTGCTGGCGGTGCTTGAGAAGAGGTGCGGTTTCCGCCTGGGCGCCAAGGATGTTTTCCTTAATATCACCGGAGGAATCAGACTGGAAGACCCTGCCACCGACCTGGCAGTGATTGCAGCCATCCTCTCCTCTTCAGAAGATATTGCCATTGCCCCCGGCACCTGCTTCGCCGGCGAAACAGGACTCACCGGTGAAATCCGGCCTGTACCGCGAATTGAAGAACGGATTGCCGAAGCTGCCAGAATCGGCTTTAAAACATTCTGTATCAGTAAATACAACGCAAAAGGTATCAGAAAAATCCCCGGCATAAAGATCGTTCCCGTGGCACGGGTCGAAGATCTTGTACAGCTGCTGTTCGGTTAATATATGGTGGCTTTTTTAATCAAGACCAATCTGTCAGATCCTTACTATAAAAAAGTTACTGATTCGATTTAGATTTTACCAAGAATTGATGTATCTTTGCGGAGACCTTTTCTGAAATACATGATAAAAAGAAGCGGGAAAACACTGATCAGATTTTTTGGGTCTGTCGCACTTCTGTTCTGTTTTTTACATCCTGGCATGATCAGGGAAGCTGCCGGCAGCCCTTCTTCGGGGTATCTGTTGCTCCTTCCACCCGACACCATCTGCCCCGGGGATACCATCCAGCTCATCGGCACAAAACCCCTGGCCACCAATTACACCTGGACGCCCAACTACAACATCAGCAGCACCAACTCATCCACCCCTCTGGTTTACCCCCAGGTTACCACCTCGTATGTGGTGCATGCTACCGGGCTCACCAACAACCTGATTACCAACGGTGATTTTACACAGGGCAACGTCGGGTTCACCTCAGCCTATACCTACACCACCAACCTGTGGCCAGAAGCCACCTACTATGTGGGAACCAATCCCCAGCTCTACCACTCCAATTTTGCCCCCTGCACCGATCATACCACCGGCAACGGCAATATGATGATTGTGAACGGGGCAGGAACCCCAAATATAGTGATATGGCAGCAGAATGTGAATGTGGTACCCAACACCAACTACCAGTTCTCCTGCTGGCTCACCAGTGTGGTTGCCTCCTCACCTGCCCAGCTTCAGTTTTTTGTCAACAACAATCAGATCGGCCCGGTTTTCTATGCCTCTCCAACCCTCTGTTCCTGGAACATGTTCTTTAACACCTGGTATTCCGGCACTGCCACAACGGCCAATATTGCTATCCGCAACCAGAACACTGCCCTTTCTGGCAACGACTTTGCCATCGACGACCTGTGGTTTGCCCAGGTGGTTAACATCAAAGATACCTTTTTGGTGGTGGTGGAAAACCCCATAGTGGATATTGGCAATGATACCCTCCTGTGCAAAGGGGAAACGCTTACCATCCAAGCCACTGCAGACACCAACACCGTGAATTACATCTGGTACCTCGATGGACTCCCGGCCGGAGTGCCACTTACGTCAACATCCTTTACCATCAACACAGCAAGCCTCACCACAGGACAGCACACCGTTTCCATCGAAACCAACAACGGAGGCACTTCCGTCCCCTGTCCCGGAACTGACCTCATAACCATTACTGTTGTTGATCAGCCCAAACCCAATTTGGGAAACGACACCGTATTTTGTGAACCCAACACCATAACCCTGGATGCCGGACCGGGTGCGATGTATATATGGAGTAATGGCGCTTCCACCCAAACCACCACCATTTCTCAGACCGGATTGGTTCAGGTGTATGTTGATGGAGGCAATAATACACGTTGTACCGCAATGGATTCCATATTTATTGAAGTGGTGGAAATTCCGGTTGTCGATCTGGGACCAGATACCTGTTCCTCAACAGGACTGCCAGTTTCAGCCGGAATAGATCAGGCTTTCTATTTGTGGAATACCGGGGCAACCACCAAAGAAATCACCCCGACCCAATCAGGTTCCTACACCGTAACGGTTACCTACAAACCCGGATCGGGATGTGAAGCTTCAGACAGCAGGGTGTTCAATATTGTTAACGTGGACCTTGGTCCCGACACCACCATCTGCACCCACGAAACTTTAACCCTTACGGCTCCTCTGGCACCACCCGGGCATAGCTACAATTATCTGTGGAATCCCTCAGGAAATACCACCCATACCCTGGTAATTGCTGATGAGTATGAAGGAGTTTACCTCATAACAGTGGATGTGGGAGGAGGTTGTACGGGTGAAATCACTGTTACCGTAATCCCTTGTGCCGTTAACATCCCGAATGTGTTTACCCCCAACAACGACGGCTTCAACGACTACTTTGTGATCGATGGGATCGACAATTTCCCGGAGAGCCGGCTGGTGATTTTCAATCGCTGGGGGCAGCGGGTTTTTCTGTCAGACAATTACAACAGCAGCAACTACTGGAATGCCGAAGGGCATTCAGACGGAGTGTATTATTATGTGCTTTTCCAGAGGCGGAGAGTGCAGGGGAAAACAGAATTCCAGGAGTACAGCGGATCGGTTACTGTACTCCGGGGCAGACCATAACGGATCGTTCGGGGGTTTTACAGTAACTTATGGGTTCCGTCGCAGTAAGGTGCGTTTTTGGAGGCCTTGCACTGACACAGCCACACCTCTTTCTCCTCTTCACAGGTGAATTTCAGGGATTTTTTATCTGAAGCAATGGTTTTATGGGTACCATCACAAAAGGGTTGATTTGCGCTTTGTCCGCAGGCACACCAGTAGTAGTCGCCTTCCTTCAGTTTTAAAGCAATCGGGGATTTGACAGTAGAATCTGACATAATGGTCGGTTTTTTATGGTTTGCAGATTAAACAGGTCCTGGGAGGGATTGTTCAAAACACAAACCCGAACGACTCCAGGAAGCGGTCGGTTTTTCGGCGGTTCAGGTCGTTGAGGTTCCCTTTAACTCCCACTACAAACACACGGTTTGAAACAGTTACCACCATTACAGTGGCTACAATGGTTTTCTCCCCTTCGATGCCTTCGGCTTTAACCCTAAGCCCTTCGTAACCTCCCGGCTTCACCGGCTCGCTTTTGGCGATGACCCCGTTGAAAGGAATCAGGTATTCAGATGCCAGGGTGTTGACCATTCCGATCCGTTCAGGAGGGGTAATAAAACCGGCAGGAAGATCGAAATGGGAAACGGTGTAATGAAGGGTTCCCGCAATTGCTTCGTGGGTATGGCGGGTAAGTTTCCTTTCCTTCAGAACATAAACAGCCTGAGAGGACACCATGTTGCCATTGGGAACCTCAACTTCAAAACCGCCCTGGTTTGAAACGTACCGGTCATAGGAAACCCCGGGCTCACGCTCTTTCAGCATCAACACACCTGCAACCACCAGCAAGGCAAAGGCAGCCAGCACAATCCCCCCCACCAGCTTCTGGCGATGGTTGAGGGATCTAAAGATTGAGAGAATTGAGGAAATTTTCATGATCTCAGTTTGATTCCAATACTCTGAAGAGTTCGTCGAGTTTTGGGGTGAGAATGATTTCGGTACGGCGGTTTTTGGCTCGGGCTTCATTTGTTGGAGCCGGATCCACAGGAATGTATTGGCTTCTGCCTGCACCTGTCAGCCGAGCCGGATCGATCTTCCCGTTGGATAGGATAATACGGATTATTTCGGTAGCCCTCAGTACGCTGAGATCCCAGTTGTCTTTCATCTGACCGCTCCCCTTCAGCGGATTGTCGTCGGTATGCCCTTCTACCATTACATTGATTTCGGGGTTGGCCTGCAGCACCTTTGCCAATTCTGCCAGCGCACTCTTCCCTTCAGCGCCCACCTCGGTGCTGCCACTGGCAAACAACAACTTGTTCTCCATCGAAACATACACTTTGCCATTGCGCTCTTCCACCTTCAGGCCTTTGTCGGAAAATCCTCTCAAAGCATTGGAAACGGTACTTCGCAATGCTTCCACGGTTGAATCTTTCTGTGCCAGAATTCTTTGTAGCTCAATGAGTTTCTGTTGTTTCTGCTCCAGATCACGACGGGAAGTTTCCAGTTCTGACAACGAAAGGTCAAGTTCAGTGCGCGAAATCCCCAACTCAGCTTCCGTAGTCTTCAGTGCAGCTTCCCGGGCTCTTAGTTGCTCTGCCGTGGTATTCAGTTCCTGCTGGAGCTTGCCCAGGTCGGACTCCATCTTTTTCAGGGCATCCTCCTTGCGAATCAGCTTTTCCTGCGTTTCAGCGAGTTCTTTGGTGATACGCTCTGTTTGCAAGCGATTTTCTGACAGGAATTCATTGTTCTTTTTCAGCAATAACTCGTTGGTTTGTGCCAATTGCTCGTTTTTCTGCACTTCCTGTTCCAGCATCGAACCGAGCCTGGCAGTATCTCTGCGCAATCCCTCTGCCTCACGGTTTCTCGATTGCAGCTTTTCGTCCGAAAGCTTCAATTGCACCTGCAATGTATCCCTTTCCGCCAAGACAGCCTTCTGATCTGCCTGGCATCTTTCCAAAGCTGTTTTGGTATCGTTGAATTTACGTGCCGGTACACAGGAGTACACAGCAGGAATAACGAGCAACAGCATTATAACAAGCTGATTGGCAGTTCTTTTTATGGGCAACATAATCTTCGTTTTAAGGGGATAAAGATACACTGTTTTCTGCCTACCTTTATGGCAGAGAATTACAAATGAATAATCTTATTAAATACCTGTTCGACAGGATATTATCTTTTTTTGGATTGATACTGGTTCTTCCGCTTCTGGCAGGAATTGGTCTTGTGATCCTGTTGCGCGATGGCAGACCAGTGTTTTTCATCCAGCCACGGGTCGGGCGCAACGGAAGTACGTTCAGAATGTTGAAATTCAGGACGATGCGCATTAACGATGGTTCCAATACTGTTAGCGTAAAGGGTGACAGCCGCATCACTCCTACCGGGGCATGGTTGCGCAGGCACAAACTGGACGAGCTTCCAGAGTTATGGAATGTTCTTGTCGGGCAGATGAGTCTGGTAGGGCCCCGACCCGATGTACCCGGATATGCAGACCGGCTGAAGGGTGACGACCGTTTGATCCTGAAGCTAAGGCCGGGCATCACCGGTCCTGCCACCCTGAAATATGCCCGGGAAGAGGAGCTGCTGGCAGGGGTGAAGGATCCCCGGCAGTACAACGACGAGGTGCTCTGGCCCGACAAGGTTCGCATCAACCTCCATTATTACCATCACCACAATCTCATAACAGATCTTCGTATCATCCTGAAAACCCTTTTATAACATCAAATGAAATCCAGAATATATCTTTCATCGCCCCACATGTCGGGACTGGAACAGGGATACATCCAGCAGGCTTTCGACCAAAACTGGATTGCCCCGATCGGTCCCAACGTTGATTCCTTTGAACAGGAGCTGGCCAAAGAGCTGGGCGTAAAACATGTAGCCGCAGTAGCTTCGGGTACGGCAGCCATTCATCTGGCGCTCATCAACCTGGGCATCCAGAGAGATGACGACGTTTTGGTATCCAGCTTCACCTTTTCGGCTACAGTGAACCCTGTAGTGTACCAGGGAGCCTTACCGGTACTGGTCGACAGTGAGCCGGATACCTGGAATATGGATCCATCACTCTTGAAACATGCCATTGAGGAGCGGATCAGGAAAACGGGGCGCAAGCCAAAGGCCATCCTGCTTGTGCATATTTACGGTATGCCAGCAAAGGTGCATGAGATCATGGACATCGCCAACCATTACGAGATTCCGGTGATAGAGGATGCTGCAGAATCACTTGGGAGCCTTTACCAGCGGAAGCATACAGGCACCTTTGGAAGTATGGGGATCCTGTCGTTCAATGGAAATAAAATCATCACCACATCGGGAGGAGGAGCCCTGGTTTCAGACAACGAAGCATTCATCCGACATGCCAGGTTTCTGGCCACCCAGGCCCGCGACAATGCTCCGTGGTATCAGCACAGCCATATCGGTTACAACTACCGGATGAGCAATGTAGTAGCCGGCATTGGACGGGGACAGCTGCAGGTACTGCAAGACAGGGTAGACGCACGGCGGAAGGTGTTTGATTGGTACAGGAACCTGTTCTCCGAAATTCCCGGAGTAAAATTTCTGCCGGAGCCCGACGGGTGTTTTTCAAACCGGTGGCTTACCTGCATTACCCTCGATACCGACTTGACCAAGGGCATCACTCCACAGGGACTGATGCAGGCGCTGGCCGACGAAAACATCGAAGCACGCCCCATCTGGAAACCGATGCATCTGCAGCCTGTTTTCGAAGGATGCCCCGCTTTCGTAAACGGGGTTTCGGAAAATATCTTCAATAACGGATTATGCCTTCCCAGCGGAAGCAATATGACCGGGGAGGATCTGGAGAGAATTGCAGGAGTGATACGGCGGGTGTTTGCATAAAATGTTGAGCGCTTCGCTGTTGAGTAA
>CAZJZF010000084.1:0-818 GCA_964550385.1 uncultured Lentimicrobiaceae bacterium
GGTGCTGCGCAAGAAAGCTTTACCGTGCAAACCCAGGATCTGAAGCCGGGAGTGTATCTGGTGGAGCTGGCTGACCGGGATGGAAGGGTTTGGCGGAGGAAAGCGGTGAAGAATTGATTAGCCCCCTTCGACTGCGCTCAGGGTAAAATTGCTGATTCACTTATAACTCATAACTTATAACTCCTGACTGCCGACTGTCGACTGCCGACTATATATACCTGATAATCACCCTCTTCAGGTACTCTTTTTCAAGGATGGAGGCGATACGCTTTACGACGGTGCGCCTGATTTCTAGCTCTACCGGCAGGTTGGGATCCTGGTGCGCCACATTCACGCGGGTGCCGATGATAAACGTTATTTCGTCGCTGTCGAGCAGCATCCTGATCACCTGATCGGCGGGTCCTTTCCCTTTGCGCACCTTGTTCAGGTAGCCCGGGAGCAATGATGCCACTTTGCCAAGGGTAAGGATCCCTTCGGTGTACAGGTCGATGCCGTCCATATAGCTTACCGGTGGAAGGTCATCGTCGGTAAAGTCAAAGCCATCCTGTATTTCCACCCCAAGTTCGCGTGCGATGATGTCGCCGGTGGTGGCGCCTGAAACGATTTTACGACCCTGGAAACTTTTCACTGCTTCGCCCAACTCGTGATCTTTGGTTTCTTCGTAGGGCGGGCCTGTGCAATAGAGCAGCTTGCGGGGTTCCCTGAAAAACACTGATACACAGCTGATGTCGTCGTGGGGCAGGTAGTTGTCGTGTTTGTTGGCTGCGTTTACCACCCTGATGGCCAGCTTGTCGGCGTCGATGTCGGGTTCGTTCTGC
>CAZJZF010000084.1:828-8199 GCA_964550385.1 uncultured Lentimicrobiaceae bacterium
ACAGTTTTCAAAACGAAGGTGTGCAGCCCCTCTTCGCCCCAGCCAAAAGGAAAAGCATCGGTACCCATTCCCGACTGGGTGACCCCGTCGGAGCAAAAAACAATTCGATCCCCTTTTTCGGGTTCCAGGGTACAGGTACGCAGCTTTTTACCGGTATGCGGACCATCCAGCAGCTCAATTTCTTCCCATTCGGGGCTCAGTAGCTCGCTGTTGCGCAGGTACACCATGCCGGGGTTATCGAATTCGAGCACACGCACCAATCCTTGTTTTTCGATGTCGATGATGGTGAAGGTGGCATAGCTGGTATGCCGGATGGAACACACCGGCAGGGTATTCATGATGATCTCGGCGATACGGCGGCTCTCCTTGTGCTCTGCCGTAAAATTGAGCGCCATGGTGGCGGTAAGGGTAGCCAGCACATTGGCTTTCACCCCGTGTCCCATGCCATCCGACAGCACCACAATCACCCTGTTTTCGTCGAGCAGATGACGCGAAAAGAACACATCGCCACAGATGCGTGCCTCGTGGTGTTGCTTCTGGCTGTACTTTACCTCTATGTAGAAGTCGCTGTTCATTTTTTGCCTTTCTCGGCTGCGTTGAAGGATTCTATCAGGGAGCTGAGCATCTTCTCTGTATTGGCAGCACCCTCACCCAGCAGAAAACCAATCTGCTGCACCATCCTGAGGTTTTCGTCTATGGCCTCCGTAAGGCGGTTGATCACCTCTTCGCCCCTCACCTCGGGCGATTGCAGATCGCGGATCACGGCACCCACAATACGATGTTTCCGAATGCTGAAAACCGATAGGTTGTAGATTCGCTCGCCGTAATGGACATCCTTGTTCACAACGCTTTCGTCGTGATCGAGGACATAGGTGAAATAGTTGTAGAAATTGTACGGAACCAGGGTTTTCAGGTCGGCGCCTGCCAGTCCGGGTATAATTTCGTTGATTTCTGCCACCTCATCGCCTAGTAGCTTCACGAAGGTCTGGTTGGCCTGGATGATTTTCAGGTTGTCGTTCACCAGCAGGATTCCTGAAGGGATTTTTTGCAACATGGCGCGGTTGATCTCCATCGCCTCCAGGGCGGTTTCTTTCTCCTTCCGTGCCTCTTTTTCCGATTCTTCCAGTGCCTGGCGGGTTTGTGCCAGCTTTTCGTTGGTAATTCTGAGAGAGCGGATGTATTCCTGCTGGTTTCTGAGGTTGTGGCTGTGACACATCTCGGTTTTCGCAAGCCCTTTTGAGACAGCGATGGCAAACTCACGGCACGACGGATATCCACAGGCAGAACACCCCTTCATCCCCTCCTCATCCCCTTTGCCGATGATGCGCATGATTTCGGCGATTTTCTCTTCCGAAGGTTCAGCCGTTCGCTGGTCATCATTGCGGAACAATGCTTCACTGTTGAGGGCAGAGAATTCGTTGAACTGATCCTGCCAGGCTTTCTTGTCGAATATTTTGTCCCTTTTTCGTGCATAGTCGATCACAAGAGACCGCCTGAGGAATTTGTTCCGGTTTGGCGATGTTCCGGGTCCCATCAGGCATCCTTCGCAGTAAAAGAGATTGAAATGTTTCTGGAGGTCGTCGATATGATGCGAAAATTCGCTGATGGCAGTTGCGACATTACCGGCCCCTTCGGAGGTGATAATATTCCCTTCGAGCAGATCTTCGCTGAGGCGGGCTGCCTGAACAATCCCTTCGCTTACCGGAAAGAGGGCGCCGGCCGCACCCAATGGCTGGTCGAAATCGCTGAATTCCAGCTTGCTCTCTTCGATCTTCTTTTCAGCAAACATCTCCCTTAACTCGCGGAAGGTGATGAGTTCATCCACCTTCCCATTGTCCTCGTACCTCAGTGCTTCCCTTTTGGCGGCAATGCAGGGTGAGATGGCAACGATTTTCAGGTCGCTGCCATATTTTTCCCGGGCCACCCGGGCAGAAACTGTCATGCCCGCCGACAATGGGGCAAGGTTTCCGATCAGCTCCGGGTTGTATTTTTCGATGTGCATCACAACGGCAGGGCAGTTGCTGAAAATATAGTACTTGCCTTTAAAATCTTCCACCAGCTCACGGTACCGGGAAGCGATGATATCCACGCCGAAAGAGATCTCCATCACATAGTCGAACCCCAGTTCCCTGATCATCTTTACAAACTTCCGGTAATCGGTAATGTCATCGAATTCGCCGGAAATACTGGGATCCACAATCGCCGCCACTTTCTGCTCCGATTCAAGCAACTGGTATACCTGCTGTGTGGAACTTCTGAATGAAATAGCCTCCTCCGGGCAGATATCGAGGCAGTTGCCACACCCGATACACCGCTGGTCGTCGATCTCTGCAAACGGCTGATTGTGTTTCACCAGAATTGCCTTCACCGGACAAATGCGGATGCAGGTGTAGCACAGGGTGCATTTCCGGCTGTCGATAGAAAGCAGGGGAATATGCATTCCGCCGGGAGGTGTGTTGTTCATGATTTGTTTCTGTTGGTAACATCATCCAGCAATCTTACCAGCTTCTCTTCGGTAAGTTTCTCATACAATACCCCATTTATCTCGATCACCGGTCCGAGGTGGCAGGTGCCAAAACAGTGTCCCCCCCTGAAATCGACCATCGACTCAAGGTTATGGACCTGAAGGTATTCCTTCACCAACTTCACAAAGCTCTTGTTTCCCCTTGAGAAACAGGAACTTCCCAAACATATTCTTATCTGTATCAAAATATATTCTTCTGTAAATAACCCATCGGCAAAGATACGACAACAAATATCGGAATAAATATTTGTTATTTTAATAACATTGTTATTTTTATAACAAAAAGATTTAACTTTGTACCAATTAAAAATAAAAGAGAAGGATGAACAACATCTTGAAGCAGTTCAGGCCTGATCACCGGGAAGACCTGATTCCCTGTATGCAGGCTATACAGGACAGCGAGGGACACATCAGCGATGCTTCAATGAATGCTATAGGAGCCTGGTTTGGAATCCCTGCCATCAAAGTATTTGGGCTAGCCACTTTTTACGACTATTTCACCTTTGCTCCGGTATCGGGGGATGTGGTAAAAATATGCAATGGTACCTCGTGCCACATGCAGGGAGCCGGTAAGCTGATTGCTGAGGCAGAGAAGTTAAAGAAGACCGGAAGCATAAGGGGAAAAAACCGTTTCAGCCTGAAAATTTCAGAATGCCAGGGTGCCTGCAGTGCCGGACCGGTGATGCAGGTAAATGAGAAGAGTTTTACCCTGGTTCAGCCCCAGGAAATTAAGATTCATATTGAGCGCAACCTCAACCGGGAGAAAGGGGGTAAAGATGCCTGAAAGAATCATGAACAGGGAGATGGCAAGGAGGATCCTTGCTGTGGCACCGGCAAAATGGACCCGGGAGGAGCAGAATGCCGTTAACCTGTTAAAGCGGGACAAATGTCTGGTTCCTGTCATTCTGGTTTCTGAGAGCCGGCCGGCCAGGGTGAGTGGTTCAGATAACACTTTGGTTGCCATAACACGGTACATTGAAGAGAACAATCTGAAAGTGAATACCGGCAGGTGCAGCGGAAAAGGATTTCAGCAAAACGAGCCTTTTGTCGACGTGCAACTGCCGGGAAAAGCCAGGGTGACGTTTGGCCCTGTTAAGCCGGAGATTGTTCCCCTGATTCTCGACGGGGTAATTCACAATAACATTCCTCTGGAGTATGCTTTGTGGCAATACCGGCATCCGCAGCACGAACCATGGGACCAGGTGCCCTTTTTCGAAAACATCCCCTATTTTTCGGGCCAGCAAAGGCGTCTAACCCGTAATTTCGGACTCAGCGATCCCGGTTCAATTGAAGAGTACATTGCCCGCGATGGCTACAAAGCCTTCATCAAAGCCATATCGAATTACACAGCTACAGACATTACTGAACTTGTGGAACAGAGCGGGCTTAGGGGAAGAGGTGGTGCAGGATACCCAACTGCCGCCAAATGGCTGGTTGCCAGAAACACTTATGCTGATCAGAAATACCTGATTTGCAATGCCGATGAAAGTGATCCCGGGGCATTTACCGACAAGGCATTGCTGGAGCGGGAACCACACAAAGTGATTGAGGGGGTTGCCATTGCCGCCTATGCCATAGGTGCCTCCAAAGCCTTTATTTACGTAAATGCCACCGACAGCTACTCCTCAGATACCATCCGGAAAGCCCTCGTACAAGCCACGGAATATGGCCTCATAGGAGAAAATATCTTCGACAGCGGTTTCCATCTGAAGATCGAAGTAGTAAGGAGTGCCGGAGCCTATATCTGTGGTGAGGAAACTGCACTGATCAACAGCCTGCAGGGGAAACGGGCCATTCCGAGACAGAAGCCCCCCTACCCGGCTGAGAAAGGGCTTTTTGGAAAACCCACGGTGGTCAACAATATCGAAACGCTGTTTAACCTTCCCGACATCCTTCTGTTCGGTCCGCAGTGGTACCGAAATACCGGAACCCCTGACAGTCCGGGTACAAAGATCCTGTCGCTTACCGGCAAGCTGAAACATCAGGGTTTGATTGAGGTACCCTTTGGCATCACCCTCGATGAAGTAATCCATTTTATTGGCGGAGGCGTACGTAATAATAAGAATTTCAAAGCATTACAGATAGGAGGGCCAGCCGGCCGGTGTGTGGATGCTTCCAGTCTGAACTTGCGGCTGGAATACAAAGCCTTTCGGGATGCCGGCATTTTTCTGGGATCAGGTGGCATGGTAGTGCTGGACGAAGACAATTGCATGGTGGATGTGGCCCGTTATTTTCTTCGCTTCATCAGCCGCGAAAGTTGCGGAAAATGCATCCCCTGCCGGGAAGGCTCCCGCAGAATGCTGGACATTCTGAACTCCATCTCGCACCGACCTGAGGAGGGAGCTTCGCACGAACCCCTGGAGCGGTTTAAAGGGGTAATGACATTGGAAAGCCTTGCCGAGGTAATCAAAGACACCTCGTTGTGCGGGCTCGGAAAGACTGCCTCCGATACGGTATTGTCTACCCTCAGACTTTTCAGGGAGGAGTATGAAGAGCACATCTTTGAACGCAAATGCCGGGCAGGTGTTTGCACCGACCTGCAAACCTATTATATCGACAGGGAAGCCTGTACAGGCTGTACTGCCTGTGCAAAAAAATGTCCGGTCAATGCCATCATCGGCACACCGCGTCAGCCTTTTTACATCATCGAACAGACCTGCACCGGATGTGGTATTTGTTTGGAAACCTGTAAGTTCAGTGCCGTAAAAACCCGATAGACCATGAACTTTTATATCACTGTAAACAACCGGGAAATTGAAGCCGTAAAAGGGGAGACCGTTCTTCAGGCATTGAAGCGGTCGGGAATCAATATACCCACCCTGTGCAATATGGAGGGTTTTACCCCAACGGGAGCCTGCAGGTTATGCATGGTAGAAGTGAAAGGGAAGGATGAACTGATCCCCTCCTGTTCTCAACCGGTGGAGGAGTGGATGGAGATCAGTACACACACCCCCAGGGTGATTAAAGCTCGCAGGATGATTGTGGAGCTTCTGCTTGCGAGCCATCCCGACGATTGCCTCTATTGTGAACGCAACTGCCACTGCGAATTGCAGAACCTGGCATTTGAGCTGAACGTAAGGGAGCGGAAACAGAGCAGCCGGCGCGGGATGATGGTAAAAGACCTGAGCAGCCCCGCCATCACCCGCGATCCGTCGAAATGCATCCTGTGCGGTCGTTGTGTGCGGGTATGCGAAGAGGTGATGGGATGTTCGGCCCTGGAGTTTTCGGGCAAAGGAGATACAGCACGAATTGATACGCTGGGTGGGCGCGGGTTGAATTCCACCAGTTGCATTGCGTGTGGCCAGTGCATCATGGTTTGCCCCACGGGTGCACTGTACGAAAAGAAAAATATGGCCGAGCTGCAGATCGCCCTGGGCAACCCTGATTTATATCCCGTTGCGCTTATCGACCCCGTGGTAAGTATAGCCCTTGCCGAAATCTATGGCAACAGGAATCTGAGGCAGGCGGCACGCCAGATGAACAGTCTGCTCAGAAGAAGTGGATTCAGGGAAGTTTACGACTTTTCTTCGGCACAAGATCTTTATGTTAGAAAAACCGCAGAAGAGGTGAATGACGCCGGAGCCAAAACCCTCTATTCCTCAAACTGCCCCTCCTGGGTCAAATATGCTGAGCAATATCTTCCTGACCTGATTCCATCCCTCTCAAAGCAAAAAAGTCCTTCACAAATGGCCGGCAGTATTGTGAAGAAGATTATGCCAAACAAAGAGGGAAAGAAACCTTTTGTGGTGAGCATAAGCCCCTGCACCGGCCGAAAGTTTGAAGCACGGCGCAAGGAGTTTAACCCTCTGGAAGGACCCGACACCGATCTGGTGATTACTGCCCGTGCTCTGGAGCAGTTTATTACCCTGTGCGGAATGGATCCCTCAACCGCCGAGACTGAAGACTTCAACAAACCTTTCCAGACCTCTTCGATGCATGGGGAACTGGGGGGCATCAGCGGTGGAACCATGGAAGCAGTGGCTGCTGCTGTGTATTTCCAGCTTACCGGCGGCAAAGACCTCCCTTCGGATCGGATGAAAAAAGGGAAACAGGGAAAATTGATGAAAGAGCTGTCTTTTGTTCATAACGGCGAAACCTGGCGCTTCGCAGCAGTAAGCGGCATGGCCGACGCTGCTGCCTTTCTGGCTGATTGTGGAAAAAAGCCAGGCTTTTACAGGTATATTGAAGTTATGGCCTGTACGAATGGCTGCGTTAATGGTGGGGGGTTACCCATCACCGGAGAAAACAACCACGTAAAAAACAGACAAAAACAACTCACAGAACTTGCGGAAAAGAATGCCCTTTCCTGCAGTCACCGTAACCGCACAGTGGATGAGCTTCTGACAGACCTGGAGAAGGCCGGAAACGCCGACCTGCTTCTGAAGACGGATTACTATCCGCGAAAAATTGATTAAATCTCATCAGATGGCACCAAAAAAGCCTATTACTCAACTGGTTTTCACAGAAAAGGATCTTTGCCGGGTCTGTTACTCGTGCGTACGGTCATGTCCGGCCAAAGCGATCCGTATTTTCGCCGGACAGGCCGAAGTGATCAATGAGCGGTGCATCGGGTGCGGCAACTGCACCCGCGTGTGCAGCCAGGGAGCCAAAACCTTTCTCAACTCGGTGAAAGAGGTAGAATCGCTGCTGGCAGAAGATGGCATCAAAACCGCTATCATCGCTCCCAGTTTTGCTGCTGAGTTCACCGATTTCGAAGATCATGAAAAGCTGGTGGGAATGATCCGCGCCCTTGGTTTTGATTATGTAATGGAGGTTGCCTTTGGCGCTGACCTGGTTACAGCCGCTTATACAGAACTCTTTGGCCATGCAACCGACTATTCCTACAT